>CBIMFG010000060.1:0-9814 GCA_966243125.1 uncultured Niastella sp. | reverse complement strand
GGCATAATTGTCATACAAACTATAGCCCATAGCCGGTAAGGTATTTAACAAGGCTTCGGCCTCGCTCCAGCGCTTTTGCTGAACATACACATCGGCCAGCAGCATGGTGGCTGCGCCTTTTGTGGCAATCCCTGATTGCGGGAATTTTGGCGGAGCCAGTTCATTGATCGCATCTTTTGCATCGGCAATGATTTGGAGATAAACAGAGTCTACACTTGTTCTGGGAATAAAAGCGTCGTCTGCTTTGGTGATCACTTTCAGGAACAGGGGAACCGCTCCATACAATTGCACCAGCTTGTAATAGTTAAGGGCGCGCAGAAATTTGGCCTGCCCGTCGATGCTCTTGCGCACCGAGTCGGAAGAGATAACCTGCAATAACGGAAGGTTTTCAATGATGGCATTGCAGCGGCTGATACCTGTATAACTATGCTGCCAGGTGGCATTTGCATAGGCGTTGGTACTGGTATTGGTGAAGTCTGCAATATTCCTTCTTTGTACATAGGCCGTTCCCTGGTCGGCATAAGGCTGATAAACGGTATTGTCTGAATGCATTTCAGAAGTAAAATAATCGTTCACCAGCACATCGCGCAATGGCGCATAGGCCGCCACAATGGCCGACTGAAACTGGGCTTCTGTATTATAAAAATTATCGACTGTATAAGCATCCACGGGAGTCTGCTCTATAAAATCCTTTTTACAGGCTGTTGCTCCCATCAGTAAAAAGCCGGCGATAATAAGGTCAATTCTTTTCATTATACCTGGTTTGAAAGTTATTTGATAGACAGGTTTACACCCACTGAAAAAGTTCTTGGAATGGGATAGGCATTTTCATCGATGCCCACACCTGCAGTTTGGTCGCTACCGCCCACATTCGCTTCTGGGTTCATGCCCGAATATTTGGTGAAAATATAGGCCTGCTGTACAGAGGCGTATACCCGGCAGTTATTCAACCAGGGAACGCTTTTCAGGGGAATGGTATATCCCAACGCTATATTCTTCAGCGCCAGGAATGAACCATTCTCAATCCATTGGGAATTTACCTGCCGTCCCATGGCTGTAGTACCTGTTTTGGTGCGGGGATACATGCCAGAGCCGGGCTGGTCTTCTGACCGCCAGTAATCCAACGCCGCTGCCTGCGGAACACGGCTGCCATCCATATTGGTTTGATAAGCCCACTTGGCCGCATTCATTATTTTACCACCTACAGAATAGGTCATATCAATGTTCAGATCGAAATGATCGTAAGAAAAACGGTTCACCAAACCACCGGTGAATTTGGGTGTGGGGTTACCAATGAAGGTGCGGTCGTTTACATCATCAATGAAACCATCGCCGTCAATGTCTTTCACCTTAATGGTTCCTACGTCAGAACTACCATTGGGATTGCCTGCTGTAACCTGGTATTTTGGAGACTTGGCCAAATCAGCTGCATCTTTATATAATCCCTCAAATACAAATCCGTAAAACTCACCCAGGTGGTGGCCCACCTGCTGGCGGTAATAGTCACTGGAAACGGTGTTATTCCGGCGAATGTAGCCAGGATCAACCAGGTTGGTGATGATGTTCCTGTCTACAGATACAACAAGCGTGGTATTCCACTTCAACTTTCTTCCTTCCAGGTTGGTGGTGTTCACCGTAAATTCATGTCCCCACATTCTAAGTGCCCCCACGTTGGAGATGATTTGGGTAAAACCTGAAGAAGTTGGCAGGGCGCGTTGTTGTATGAGGCCATCAGTGATCTTGCGGTAATAGTCGTAGGTAAAGCTGATGCGGTTGTTGAAAAGATATATATCAAACCCGAGATCTAATTGCTTATTACGTTCCCAGCCCAACAGGGGGTTGCCTACCCGGTTCATGGCCAAACCCTGTGTTATAGTATTGTTGAAGTCATTATAATAGGTGCTGAAGGTAGCCTGGGGATCGTAAGCGCCAAAGAAGTTGTTGCCTGTTAAACCATAACTGGCCCGTACTTTCAGGAAGTTAATGGCGTGTATGGCATTCATGAAAGGCTCATTGCTTACAACCCAGCCGGCCGATACCGAGGGGAAATTACCCCATTGGTTGTCGGTGCCGAATTTCGACGACCCATCGCGGCGAATGGCTGCAGACAACAGGTATTTCTTTTTATAATTATAGTTCAACCTGCCAATAGTAGATAATAACGAGTAGGCCGAGCTGCCGCTGCCGGTGCCGGCTGTAAAACTCGTAGCCTGGTTTAAATAAGGAATATCGTCCAGGGCATAACCCGTTCCATTAAGCGTGTTGCTGTAGGTATTGAACTTTTGTGCTGAATAACCCACCAGCGCTTCTATGTTATGGTCTTTTGCAATTGTTTTTTTATACTCCAGGTTGGCCTCTGCAGTCCATGAATAATTGTCAACCGCCTCACTGGTACCTACTGTTTGGTTCGCGGTAGCGGTTACCAACCCGGGCTGAAAGTATTTTCTGGTTTCACCACCTTTGTCTATACCCACATTTGTTTTAATGAATAAGCCATCTATCACCTCCAGGTTCAGGTAGGCATTGCCAAGCAAACGGGTAGTATAATAATCATCATTGGTAAGGTTATAGGTAGCCAGCGGATTTATATAGGCCACCATACCGGGCGAGGCCACATTACGTTGGTAAGTGCCGTCGGGATTATAGGGCGAGATCAACGGGCTTGCTTCAAAAAAGCGCTCAAAATAACCGCCCACACCGTCGGTACCTAACCGGTTATTATGATCTATGCGGTAACTGGGCGCCAGGTTCACGCCCATTTTCAATTTGTTATTGATTACCGAGATATCGTGATTGAAACGCGCCGAAAATAATTTAGTGCCGTTGTTAATGATAACACCCTGCTGCTCCTGGTAGCCCACCATGAATAAGGAGGAAGAATGTTCACGGGCGCTCTGCATCACCACGTCGATATTGCTCATAGGAGCTGTGCGCGTTAACAGTTTGAACCAATTGGTGCCTTCGCCGTATTGGTCGGGATTGTCGTAAGCAGCGTGATAGTCGGGCGTTATTTTATAACCTGGTTCATATTTCACGCCATCCTCGCCCCGTTGCTTCATGAACGTAGCAAACTCTCTTGCATTCATCATGCGGGGCACCCGCTCGTTGGGTATTTTTTGTACCGCATAATAAGAAGATACTTCCACACTGCTATTTCCTGCTTTGGCATGGCGCGTGGTGATAAGCACCACGCCGTTGGCGGCTCTTGAACCGTACAGGGCGGTGGCGGAAGCGTCTTTCAAAAAGCTGTAGCTCTCTATTTCTGATGGATTGATATTATTGATACTACCGGTTACGGGCATTCCATCTACTACAAACAGCGGCTGGTTACTGCTGTAAAAGGAAGCGGAACTTCGTACAACAAACCCAATACCGCGGCCCGGCTGACCGCTATACTGATTGATCTGCACACCGGCTATCTTTCCCTGCAACTGTTGTGCAAACTGCGATACCGGCATATCCTGTAACTGGTCTGCTTTTAGTTGTGCCACAGCACCCGATACCAACGACCGGCGCTGCGTTCCATAGGATACCACCACTTCGTCCAGAATATTTGAAGTAGGCGCCATGCGAACAAACAAACTGTTGTTATCGGTGGCGGTTACCACAAATGAACGTTTAATAAAATCCTTGTAACCAAAACTTTTCACCAGCACGTCGTATTTGTTACCGGCTTTTAAATTTTGCAGGGTAAAATTCCCGTTCTTGTCGCTATAAGTGCGTATGGTATCCATAGCTCCGCTTGGGTTTACGGATACTATTGAACCGGCCACGGGATCTCCGCTTTCATCCAGCACGATGCCCGTTATTCTGGCAGATTGCTGAGCCGAAGCTGGGATACTCAGAACTATGAGTCCCAGGTATACAGCCCATCTTAACCATTTCGTTCTTGTTTTCATTTTTATAATTTCGGTTTTGTGCAATAGGCGGCCTGTTCCGCCATCCCGATCGCTATCGGGAGGCGGAGAGTTTGCCCTGGTATAACTGTTAGATTTTTACTGTTTATTGATTACAATACGATCACGCTCTTTTTTGAACGACAAGTGGTTACTGTTGCAGATCACTTTAAGCGCCAGGTCCAATTCATCGGCAGCACTAAAATCGCCCGTGAACGACAAGCCTTGCACCTCCGCTTTATCGTATAGGATGGTTGTTTTATAGTATTTGCTTAGCCGCTCAAAAGCCACGGCAAGGCTTGTTTTTTCAAAGGAAAGTCCGGTACTATTATCGCTATCGGTCATCTTGTTTGGTTGTTGGCTTCCGGGTGTTATTCTGTCAAAATGTTTGGTAACCGTATTGATTCGTAGTTCCTGCCCCGGCGTTAAATACACTTTTTGTAATGCCATGCCTGCATCGGCGGTAGCATTCACTACTACTTTTCCTTTTAACAGCCTGATAGAAACAACGTGCCTGGTACCATCTATAATAAACCGGGTACCCAATACGGTGGTTGCAAAGCCCTTGGCGGTCACCGTAAAAGGCTTGGTGTTATCGGGTGTAACTTCAAAAAGCGCGCGTCCCTGTAACTGTATATTGCGGGCGTGAGATTCAAAGTGTTCGAGGTAGCGGATGCTGCTGCCCGGTGTTAACATCACCAATGATTGATCGGGCAATACCCAGCTTTCTTCTCCGGCGCCGGTGTTTTTGCGCACGATCATTTTTGAAGCCATTGGTATTTCAACCACAGCCTGTTTGCCGGAAGTATTTTTGTTATCCAGGTATAACCGAAGGCCGGCGATTAGTAAGATACAAGCTGCCGCCGCCCATGGCAACACCCTACGCCAGGTTATGCGGATCACTTTTACTTCTGTGTTGTCGTTGCTCAAATGCTGTTCGTGCAATCGCTGCCAAACCCTGCTTTTTTGTTCTTCGCTCAGGCCACCGGCTACTTCACCAGCAAGCACTTTGCTGTAATACTGCTGCATAAACGCCTTCCACTCCATCCCTGATTCCTCCAGTTCACGAAGGATCTCGCGACGTTGTTCAGCCGAGGTTTGGTGCTCCCAAAATTGTTGTATTTGTTTCTCCAGATTATCCATAGTAGCGCGCTGCTATACCATGAATACTCCGGTGTGGTAAAAAGGGGAATATGTTTTCAGGTTAAGGAATTGTTACCAACAGCAACAGCGATAACCCCACAGTTTGCGGAAAATGATCACTTACATATTGCCTGATGAACGATCGGGATTGCTTCAGGTAAAATTTCACCGAGCTTACAGACAGGTTGAGTTCCTGTGCTATTTCATCGAAGCTCTTATTTTCGAAATGATACAGGCGAAAAACTCTTTGTTTATGCAGGGGAAGACTTTCAACGGCGGTGTTGAGGATGTGGAGCTGCGCACCATAATATTTTTCATCTATTGCCGGGTCCTGGGGAATTTCGGCCAGCGCTGCTTCATCGGCGGGTATCAGGTTCTCCCGCAATTTTTTCTTCAGGCTGGTTAACGACTTGTGGTAGCTAACCACAAACAGCCAATTGCCAATGGATTGGGCAGGATCAATTTTCGCCCTGTTTGCCCACAAGGCCGTAAACACATCCTGCAAAATGTCCTCAGCAAGGTTCGGAATTCGTACCATTTTACGGATGTTGGCATATACAGCCTCGCTGTATTGATTATACAAGTGTTCAAAAGCGCTGTGATTGCCCCCTATGAACTCCCTGGTGATCTGTTTCTCATCCCTGGTCATGGGATAAAATTATAATATACCCGCCAATCGCTGATGTTAGGAAATTATTAATTGTCTGTAGTACAAGACCGGTGAGGTATGCATGTGAAGCACACCTCACTGGTCTTGATTTAATTATTTCAGAAAATCTTCGCGGTGGGGCGAGAAGGAATCTATGAGCATGCCGGCTTCGAGGCACACGCAGCCATGTACTACATTTGGTGGCACATAATAACCATCGCCTTTGCGGATGATCTTTTTTTCATCGCCAATGGTCATTTCAAAAACGCCGCTATCAACATAAGTTACCTGAGAATGCGGGTGTTGGTGCATACTACCCACACCGCCTTTTACAAACTTTGCCTTTACCAGCATCACTTTTTCATCATAACCAAAGATCTGCCGGGTAATGCCATTACCTACATCTTCCCAGGGAATGTCCTGCTCAAACTGAAACTCATTGCTTTGTATCATAAGGCCCAATTTTATAGTAATGAAGATTTGTTATAATACTGCAAGGTACTGGTTATGTTTTATCTTCCTGTTTCTTTGAGCAGTTGTTCCAGCACTTTTTTACCATTTTTGTTTTGCGGGTTCAGCTCAACGGACCTTTGATACATTTTGATAGCATCTTCTTTTTGACCGGTTTTCATCAGAGCTTCGCCATAACTGTCGTATACATTCCAGCTTTCCGGATATAAAACCACATTCAATTTAAACAGGGGTACTGATTCTTTTTCATGGCCCGAAGCCAGCAACCGGTATCCCCAATCGTTTAGATCATATTCACCCGGTTTAAAAGTGGGATCTTTCTTTTTAGCTTCCTCATAAATAGCAATGGCCTTATCAAAGCCCTGTTTACGTAATTGCACGCGCAGATACGTCATAGGGTCTGCGGCTGCCACTGCGGGATTGAAACAACCGGCCACTTCATCAATATAATCTTCAGGACTTCCACCACCCAAATTGGTCAATATAATTACGGCCAGTTCATCGTTAGGATAGATAATATAAGCCGATCTGCCACCACCGGTCATGGTAACTGCATCGTGGTGTTGTAAGCGAGGTTTGGTGGTGAGCCCCAGGGCCCATTGCGTTGGGGAACCATCGTTATAGGAACCTGCCGTCCACAGAGTGGTGAGCGCCTGTTTTGTTTTTAACAGCTTGCCCTGTTGCAGGGCAATGATCCATTTGGCCATGTCTTCGGCAGTACAAACCATGCCGGAGGCGGTTCTGGCCAAAGTAGCAAATTCTTCCCTTCTAACCACATATTGCGGTTGCGGCAGCACCGCCCCATTTACATTCCTGGTATAACTGTAAGTGGGCGCCTTGTTTGGCACCTGATCGTGTGAATCGGCCCAGGTGGTATGCAACATACCGGCTATGGCAAACTGCTTTTCCCTGAACACCTGCATAAAAGGCTGCTGACGCATTTTATCGATCACTTTTCCCAATAAGGCATAATTGGTTTGGTTATAACTGAACTGGGTACCTGTAGCAAACTGCATGGGCTTGGCCTTTACCAACATCCAGGCGCTGTCTTCATTGCGGGAGGCAATACCAGGCGGCAGGCTGTTGAGATCAGGGATGCCGGAAATATGGGTCAACAGTTGTTTTAAGGTAATGGGTTGCCAGGGCGCCGGCAAATCATCAACATATTGGGAGATGGGATCGCTTAGCTTTATCTTTCCTTCTTCAACCAGTTGCATAATAGCTACCCCGGTGAAAGATTTGGTACAGGAATTTATGGGGAAGATGGTGTGTGCCGTAACGGGTGATGAATCCTGCAGGTTGGCAATGCCGTAGCTTTTTGAGAATATAATTTTTCCATGCTGAACCACTGCTACCTGTACCCCCGGAATATGCCGGTCGTTCATTTCACGATGAATGATGTCATCTACTTTTGCGGTGGATGATTGTGCTTTTAAGACTGTTGTTGTACCTGTGGTTAGCAATACAATTGCACAGGCCGTTGCGAGTAGGGTACCTATTTTCATAAAGTGCTTTTAGCGATCGCTGCTAATGGAATGCCAACATTTATCCTGCTGAAACACAGCTTAATAGAAGTAATTCTTTTTTCTAAAACCACGTTATTGATACACTGGCCGTCCGGTTTCGATGCATTGGACAGGTAGAAAAATTTAATGACGCGTTTTGGGTCCGTTAAATTAGTTCCTGGTCCCTTTTCAAAACTCCTTGGTTTCCACTAAATTCACGTATCCTCAGGTAAATAGTATTTTAATTGAATTCAGTTCAATAAATATTATTTAATTTATGCATGAAAGCAAAGCGTAGGAACATTCCATGGAATCAGTGAACATAAAAAAGCTGGCTCAGCTTTTAAATTTATCAATTGCTACCGTATCAAAGGCATTACGAGATAGTTACGACATTAGTCAGGAAACCAAGGACAAAGTAATGGCCCTGGCCAAAGAACTGAACTATCAGCCAAACCCACATGCCAGTTTTTTACGAAAACAAAACAGCAAGACCATTGCCGTTATTATACCGGAGATCGCCAATAATTATTTCACCCTCGCCATTAATGGTATTGAATCAATAGCCCAGGAAAAAGGCTATCATGTAATTATTTATTTATCGCATGAAGATTATAACCGGGAAGTGGCTTTTACCCGGTTGTTAACCAGCGGCCGCGCCGATGGGGTGCTTATTTCTGTATCCAGCACCACCACTGATTATACGCATTTACAGGAACTGCAGAACAAAGGCCTGCCCATTGTTTTCTTTGACCGGGTTTGTGAAGAGTTCAATACGGTAAAAGTAACTACCGATGATTACCAAAGCGGTTACCTGGCCACCACTCATTTAATTGAACAGGGTTGCAAACGAATTGCCCACCTGGCCATTTCACAAAGTTTATCCATCGGCAGTAAAAGGGCCAAAGGGTACTTACAAGCCTTGCATGACAATGGCATAATACCCGATGAATCGCTGCTGATTGAATGCACCAATAATACTGAACAGGATACCCGGCTTATTAAGAACCTGCTACAACATCAAAAACCCGATGCCATTTTTGCTGCTGTGGAACGGTACGCCATTGCCAGTTATGAACTTTGCGAAACGCTTGGCTTGAACATTCCAAAAGATGTAAAGATCATCAGCTTTAGTAATCTGCAAACTGCCTCTTTGTTAAACCCATCCCTTTCTACCATTACCCAACCCGCCTTTGAAATAGGCCGCGAAGCAGCAACCATGCTGCTGAAAAAGCTGGAAAAGAAAAACTTTCAGTTGCCCGATGAGAGTATTGTGATACAGTCGAAGTTGATGGTGAGGAGGAGTACGATGTGAGCATGGGATCAACCGTTTAGATTGGGAGTATGACATTTAAGTATGGCATAAGCCTTAAAATCTTGTAATGGGCATCCTAATAAAGCATACGCCAAAAATAACCCTTGTCTGTTCAGGTTCTTATTATTTTGTAATGTCTGTGCTGTTTTGCCCTTTCCATAAAATACAATTACGGAAAGAACATCATTATACTTACCCCGCTCAAACATGCGGGAAATAATAAATGCCATGTCTTTTGAAGGATCAAGCTCCTCAGGCTTTACGTCCCAGAAAGCGTATTTGGGTAATATTAACATTATACATTTTTATTGAACACAGGCATAACATCAATATAAAAGTTACTCTTACAAAGTACCGATTTCTATTGTATATTTATAGCATGGGAATATTAAGCAGGAAAATATTCAGAAAGAAAAAGGCTCGTGCACCCAAGCTTCCACGGGAGCTATTTTGGGACTGGCGGTTTAGTGAAATAGACTGGAAGAAAAGTTACCGTAGTGTAATAGAACGTGTATTAGAACGCGGAACAAAAAAAGAGTGGGAAGAGCTTATCCGGTTTTATGGAAAACCCACTATAATCACTGCATTAAAAACCGAAATTAAATTCCTGCCTAACCATATCATCGATGATGCAAGCAACTATTTTAATATAGCAAAAGAAGAGATGGCATGCTATGTAAGGAAACAGTCGAGAAACGGACACTGGATTTAATCAAGCTGTTAATGAAGGATGATATATTTTGTAAATGGCATAAAAATAGATTTGCTTGCTCACAAGTATCCTTTATTAGAGAATATTTCTACAATTGATGAGGTTCGAATGATCTCCCTAATC
>CBIMFG010000059.1:0-9845 GCA_966243125.1 uncultured Niastella sp. | reverse complement strand
ATTAATGCAAGCTTCTAAATTGTAGAATCTCAAATCAAATTGAAATGAAGAATAAATGTAGTGTCAATTATATCGTAGCAATCTCCATCATCTGGATGGCAGCTGCCTCCTGTGAAAAAATACTGGAAATACCTGCCAATCAACCGGGACAGCTGGTAACTGAAAATGTATTTGCCGATAGTGCCGGGTGTGTGAACGGTGTTGTGGGAATGTATAAAAGTACCTTTTCAACCTTAAGCCCACTTTCAGGTTATTTATCTATTTATCCTTCTATGTCAGCCGATGATATCACCTCTTCCGATCCTTTCTATGCTACCTATTATAATAACCAGCTTACCCAGGGCGACGATAACAAATCAGATTTCGTGATCAGCGGCATCTGGAACGGGTTCTATGGCACTACGATCATCTCCCAGGCCAATGCTGCCATTGAAGGACTAACGGCGAGCACAGGTATTTCTCAAAGCCTCAGGGATCAATTGATAGGAGAATGTAAGGTCATGAGAGCGATCTCCTATTTTTATCTGGCTAATTTTTTTGGCCCCGTTCCCCTTGCAATAACAACCGATTATCAAACAAACAGACAATTGCCACGCACTGCTACCGATGAAGTTTATAAACAGGTCATAGATGATCTTACAGATGCTTCACAGCGGCTAAAAGAAACATATCCTTCGGCAGGAAAGGTAAGACCCAATAAATATACGGCAATGGCCCTGCTTAGCAGAGTATATCTCTATAGGCAGCAATGGGAAGATGCAAACCGTATTGCTTCTGATATTATCAATTCGGGAAAATACCGGCTGGAAAATATTAATAATGTCTTTCTGTTGGGGAATGATGAGGCCATCTGGCAGGGATTATCAACCGCATTCTACAACTATATTACACAGGAGGGCCAAAATTTTGTCCCTTATTCCAACACTACCATTCCGGCTTTTCCCATTAGGGCCTCGCTGTTAGCAGCATTTGAGCCAACAGATCTGCGTAAATCAAACTGGACTGCTTTCAGCACGGTAGGCGGTGTTAATTATTACTATCCATATAAATACAAAAATACACCTTCCCGGCGCATTAACGGATCTACAGAAGCTGAGGTGGTATTTCGTATTGCAGAACAATACCTGATAAGGGCAGAGGCAAGAATAAGATTGGGAGATCTTAGTGGTGGCGCTCAGGATCTTGATAAAATACGCACCCGTGCCGGCCTGCTGCCTACCACTGCAACAACGAAAGATGATCTGTTAACGGCAGTGCTTAAAGAGCGCCGGGTTGAGTTGTTCTGTGAGTGGGGCCATCGCTGGCTTGATCTGATACGATCAGGATTGCTTAACAATACCATGGCGCTTGAAAAGCCCGGTTTCTGGCCGTCAGACGGACATGCAGCGCTTTACCCCATACCTTATAAAGAAGTAAAATTAAACACCGGCTGGTTGCAGAATACCGGCTATTGATGAGGCTGTTAACTTATTGTAATGATACTACCCGGGGTGAAAATCCCCGGATAATACCCGACAATGAAAAACACGATACCTGGCAAAGATTTCTTTGCCGGGTATTTTAAACACGAGTAAAAATATAAGGGAAGATCTTATAGTTGACATAAAAAACCTATCCCACCGGTATTCAGTCCATTGGTCAATTCAAGACATCAACTTATCTATAAAAAAGAACGGTATCTATGGTTTGCTGGGCGCTAACGGTGCCGGGAAGTCTACGATCATGAATATCATGTGCGGCGTATTAAAACAAACAAGTGGCGAAGTATATATCAAGGGGATCAATATGCTGCATAACCCTGCTGAAGCAAAACGATCACTGGGTTTTCTACCGCAGAAACCACCTGTGCTAAGCGAACTTACCGTTGAGGAATTTCTCACTTATGCCGCTCATTTGCGGTTAATGGATCCCAAAAATATAAGGAAAGCGATAACAGAAGCCATGGAGAAAGTTGGGATCGGGCATTTTCGCCGGCGTTTGATCGGAAATCTTTCAGGTGGATATCAGCAGCGGGTGGGAATAGCTCAGGCCATCATTCATAAACCTGCTTTTATTGTGCTTGATGAACCTACTAACGGGCTCGATCCAAATCAAATACTGGAAGTACGTAACCTGATCAGGGAGATTGCCAGGGAACAAACCGTTATACTATCCACACACATTTTACAGGAAGTACAGGCGTTGTGTGATCATATCTGGATGATCAATCATGGCAATCTTGTGTTTTCGGGAAGTATCAAAGATTTCGATAATTACATAATTCCAGAATCTTTATTAGTGACCATGATAGGGTCTCCATCTACAGATGAGTTGAAAGGTATTCCAGGAGTATTGGATGCTATCGAACTCGGCAACTATCGGTATAAGGTAAAGTTCGAAACCGCCCAGGCAGTTATTGAAAGGATCATACAAATGAGTGTAAAAAAAGACTGGCGGGTTACCGAGATCATGCAGGAAAAAAACTCCCTTGAAACCATCTTCACCGAACTGTCGAATAAAAAGAAATTATGAACGTAATATTGAATATCACTAAAACCGAGCTCCGTAAACTTTTTTATTCTCCTGTAGCATGGCTGGTTTTAATTATTTTTTGCATACAGTGCAGCATGGTTTTTATTAATTGCTTCGACCTCCTTTTATTTTGGAAGCGGGCAAAAATAGAAGCAAGCGATCTTACTTTGATCAGTTTAAACTCCAGTCAAAGTGTTTATCGTGCTGCATACAGTTATATCTATTTGTATATCCCGCTAATCACCATGGGAATAATGAGCCAGGAATTCAATACCGGCTCCATTAAATTGCTGTACTCTTCCCCGGTAACCAATAGTCAGATCGTGATCGGGAAGTATCTTGCCCTGCTTTGCTTTAATCTGGTGATTACAGGTGTGTTGTTTGTATTTAGTATTTATACACTTTTGTCTGTAAAAAATGTAGACGCGCCTATTATAGGCTGTGCATTGCTGGGATTTGTTTTATTGCTGGCAGTGTATGCCGCCATCGGGTTGTTTATGTCTTCTCTCTCTTCCTATATTGTTGTTGCCGCATTAGGTACATTTGCAGTTTTTACGGTGCTCTCATTTGTGGGTACATTGGGCCAGAGCATAGAATTTGTAAGGGATATTACGTATTGGTTTTCCATAAATTCCAGAATCTCTGGTTTTAATAACGGCTTAATTAATTCGGAAGATGTAATTTATTTCATTGTTATTGCCGGCATGTTCTTATGTCTTACCATCTTTCGGCTGCAATTTAAAAGGCAGCCCAGTACATTCAAAAAAAAATGGATTTCTTACGGTACCGTTATTTCGGTGGTTATATTGATTGCTTACCTCAGTTCAAGGCCTGATTTAAAAGGTTATATTGATCTAAGCCGTAACAAGGTAAACACATTAACTAAGGGCAGCCAGGAGATTGTATCTAAACTTCCTAAAGATGTTACCATTACTACTTATGTGAATGTGCTGGCAGGTTCATCCTGGTATTTTATACCGGAAAGGTATAAAAGCGAACAAAGCCGTTATGAACAGTATATCCGGTTTAAGCCCAGGTTGAATTTAAAATACGTTTACTACTACCATAAGATAAAAGACAACTCACGCTATGGAAGAAAAAGCAACCTGTCTGAAAAAGAGATGCTTGATTCGGTTATGCGGGTGAATCGCTGGGATTTCAACGTTGTTCCTTATGCCACTATTCAACCAAAAGTTGATCTGGCCGCAGAAAACTTTGAACAGATCTCTTTGATCCAGGGCAGTAACAACAGGCGTGTATGGCTTAGAACCTATGATGATATGTTGGTGATGCCATTCGAGGGAGAAATTTCTGCCGCACTTAAACGACTGAGCCAGCCTGCACCAATAGTGGGAGCGGTTACCGGACATGGAGAAAGATCCATCACAGGAGGATATAGTTTAGGGTATACGTGGTTCACCACCGTTAAGCGTTTCCGTTATTCATTGATAAATCAGGGATTAGACCTGCGCGCTATTTCTTTGGACCGGCCTGTTGACAGTAGTATAAGTATATTGATGATAGCCGAGCCCAAAATGGCGTTAACGGGGCTGCAAAGCCAGCACCTGCGCGATTATATTGCTTCAGGTAAGAATCTGATAATCCTTGGAGAACATGGGGCAGAGGAATATTTAAACCCTGTGTTGAATGATCTGGGACTGCAATTGCTGCCTGGTGTACTTGTTGACACCACCCAACAAAATGAGCCCGACCTGATGGGCCTTAAGCCTTCGGCAACAACTGTATCATTCTCTCCTTACTTCAATGACATGTCCCTAAGGAAACAATTATTGTACATGCCATCTGCAAGTGGGATAAAAATTCTGGATAATAAAGAATTTAAGAAGGAGATCCTGTTCGAATCCGGAGACAAAAGCTGGATTGAAACCCGGAAATTAGATCTCAGCCGTGATTCGTTAGGCCTTACTGAAAACCAAAAAGAGAATATAAAAGCATACCCCACAGTAGTTGCCCTTTCAAGAAACGTAAATGGGAAAACCCAGAAAATAATGGTAACTGGTGATGCTGATTTAGTGTCAAATGGCACCTTAATGCAATCGTTTCAGGGAAATTCCTCTGGTAACTATTTATTTATTCTGGCTGCTTTCTCCTGGCTTTCTGATGGTATTGCACCTGTCGATATTCATCGCCCTACGGGAATAGACAACGACCTTACCATCAATGACAGGATCTGGGATATTTCTTCATTTATATTTCGTTGGTTATTTCCATTAGTGCTGGTGGTGATAACGTTAATTATTTACATAAGAAGAAGGAGCAGATAAACATATGAGCTTTATAATTGACAAACAAACATTAGACGATCTGGAAATTCCGGGTAAAAAGGGAAAGCGGTCAGTTCAATCCATCTTTGACCTCACAAAAACAAAGGGTGGAAGTCAACAAATAGATGAAATATTCCAATATCCTTTGCGTACAGCGGATGAGATAAAGAAGCGGATTGATGTATTTAAGTTTTTCAGTGAGCTCAATGAAGCATTTCCGGTAAATGTGATGGATGTTGATTTAATGGAACAATACCTTAGAAACACAGATGAACGTACTTTGCTACGCCGGGAAAAGAAAACATGGATCAAAAATATTAAGGGGTTTTTGCAACCAGATCCACAAAAACAATCGCTGATCCTGGCAATCAGATCTGTCATTAACATTGGCCGTGCAATAGGTATCTATCTTGAGAGAATAAGTGAGCGGGCTTTGAAAAGTTCGTTTGAGCATACATTCAAAGAACTTAAAGGTTGCCGGGAACTGATCCCGGATTATCAGGATCCTACCTGGGAGCAGCTTACAGAACTGGACTATTACTTCAGGTTTGAAAAGAGGGAGCAATTACAACGGCTGCTGAACCTGATCTATTCATTGGATGTAAACATAACTGTTTCCCGGGTTTCAAAAGAACGGCACTTTGTTTTTCCTGCAGTAGCTGATGGACCAGGATCAATTGTTGAGATAACAGGGTTAAGACATCCACATTTGAATGGTGCTGTTGAGAATGACATCCAGGCAACGGCTGCTAACAACCTGATCTTTCTTACCGGTGTGAATATGGCGGGAAAATCAACTTTTATGAAATCCTTTGGAATAGCTGTTTTTCTGGCTCATTTGGGTTTTCCTGTTCCGGCTCATAAAATGACCTATAGCGTCTTTGACGGACTTTTAACAACCATCAATTTATCTGACAATGTAAGTATTGGACATAGTCATTTTTATGCAGAGGTGATCAGGTTGCGTAATATGGCTGAATATTTGAAAAAGCGAAAGAAAATGGTCATCATCATTGATGAACTATTTCGCGGTACAAATGTCAAAGATGCCTATGATGCAACAGTTGCAATAACGTCGGCATTTTCAAAACAGCACACTTCTCTCTTTGTGATCTCAACCCACATCATAGAAGCCGGAAAAAAGCTGAGCGAAGTTGATCTGCCTATATCCTATGTATCACTTCCCACTATCATGAAAGAAGGCAAACCTATTTATACCTACAAACTGCAAAAT
Organism: uncultured Niastella sp.; assembly: GCA_966243125.1. GTDB lineage: Bacteria > Bacteroidota > Bacteroidia > Chitinophagales > Chitinophagaceae > Niastella. Next base: position 3,815 of record CBIMFG010000059.1, on the reverse strand, counting down.
GGGATTACCAGCGATCGTCATGGGATGCTAATTATAGAAAATGAAGGAATACTGGAGACACTTAACAAAAATCTGCCGGGGATATGACTTTTTTCACTGACATGCAAACAAAACGGGATCTTAACCTGATAGATAGATATAGTAACAGGTCTGTTTACGCCATCTTTAATCAGGTAAAAACGCTTGGGGCATCGAGGCTTTTGGAAAAGATGTTTAACAATCCGCTAATTGATCATGAGGCGATAAACGCGCGAAGTTCCATCTTTAAATTCTTTGGACGGTTGGATATTGAATTTCCACTCGACGATGAAGAACTGTTGATAGTAGAGACCTATCTTCAAACTGGCGGAATAAATTCGCTGGCGGGCTTTTGTAATACTATGCGTATAATTACGCTCAGGCTTATAGGTGTTGCGGAAGAATTTGATCTGAGAACAAGGCAAATTCTGACAACAATCAGATTCTGTGATCAAATGAAACGCTTTATTCATCAGATCCTGGTTGCCAGTGAGAGCAATCCCATAGCTGATGAGTTGAAAACTGCTTACGAATTCCTCGATACCTTGACCGAAGTAAACTGGCAACAAAAGCGTGCTGAGATTCCGATTGCTAAGTTATTTGCTTATGACCATCGGTTTCGTGTTCAGGATTACCCGAAATTGAGAAATTTAATTGCCCTCACCCACAGGTTAGACCTTTACATCGCAGTCTCTTCCTTATCCCGAAAGAATAATTATACGTATGCTGAAGCGGTAGGTGCCGAACACAACCTGTTGTCAATGGTGAATTGCAGAAATCCATTGGTGAAGTTTGCAAAAGGCAACCCGGTTGAAATGAATGATGTAAAGAATCTTCTTTTCCTAACGGGTGCGAATATGGCTGGCAAGTCAACCTTTATGAAATCGGTGGGTATTGCACTTTACCTGGCGCATATGGGGTTTCCTGTACCGGCTGATAGTATGAAGTTTTCCGTTAAAGACGGTTTATTTACTTCCATAAATATTTCAGACAACCTGGAGCAGGGGCATAGTCATTTCTATGCCGAAGTAAGAAGGGTAAAGGATGTAGCAGACGTTGTTGGTGGTTCAAAAAAGCTGTTTATCATTTTTGATGAATTATTTAAAGGCACAAACGTAAAAGACGCCTATGATGCAACGTTGGCAGTTACCCGGGCCTTTGCCAGATACAAACAATGCGGTTTTATCATATCCACCCATATTATTGAAGTGACCAGGGAGCTTAAGGAAAGCCAGGAAAATATTCAATTTTATTATTTGCCCACCGAAATGAATAATAAAATTCCTATATACACTTATAATTTAACGGAAGGCGTTTCTGACGACCGTCATGGAATGCTGCTGATACAAAGAGAAGGGATTATTGACCTGCTGCAATAAATTTTTGATTGTATAGAAAACAACATATGAAAAAAGGAACAGTTCGGAAATATATACTGGTTGTCTTATTAACAGTAATAGTAACGGCGCCGAACTTGGTTGCCACAGGCCAGGTTTTGCCATTGGACACAGCGGTGAGGTACGGAAAATTACCCAATGGGTTTACTTATTTTATCCGTCGCAATGCAGAGCCCAAGAACCGGGTTGTATTTTATCTGGCCAATAAGGTAGGTTCTATTTTAGAAACTGAGGAACAACGTGGCCTGGCGCATTTTTTAGAACATATGAGCTTTAATGGAACCCGGCATTTCCCTAAAAACGAGTTGGTAAACTACCTGCAGCGGTCCGGTGTGCGATTTGGTGCAGACCTGAATGCCTATACGGGTTTTGATGAAACAGTTTATCAGCTTCCGTTACCTGCAGATAATCCTGAGATTCTGAAGAATGGTATTCAGATTATGCGTGACTGGGCACAGGATTTAAGCCTTGAAACAGATGAGATCAATAAAGAGCGGGGTGTGGTTATGGAAGAAAAACGGATCGGGAAAGGGGCGCAGGAACGAATACAGCGACAGACTTTTCCACTTTTATTGAATCATACCAGGTATGCATCGCGTATTCCCATAGGAAAAGAAGAAGTGATCTTACACTTCAAACCGAACGTTATAAAACAATTCTATAAAGATTGGTACAGACCCAATTTGCAGGCATTGATCGTGGTGGGTGATATCGATGTGTCAGCAATGGAGAAGAACATCATTGCCAAATTTTCCGGCCTTAAAAACCCACAGCAGCAGAAAACGCGTACGAAATATGTTGTGCCTTTAACGGGAAAGAATCAATTTCTTGCCGTAACAGATAAAGAAATGCCCTCAACACAGATGGAGGTGGTGATAAAACATACTGCACCGCAGGTAAAAACCGTGGCAGATTATCGCGCTTTACTGGTCAGGGGATTATTTAATCAGATCCTTAACGAACGTTATAATGAATTATCCAGACAGGCGGAACCTCCTTTTTTACAGGGAAGCGCTGGTATAGAAGATCTGATAGGAGGTTTGGACGCCTATAAAGTATCTGTTGTAGCCAGGCCGGGAGAACTGGAAAAAAGTTTTAAAGCGGTGTGGCGGGAAAGCCGGCGTGTAGAGCTGTTTGGTTTTACCCAAACAGAGCTGGACAGGGCTAAAGAGAATTATTTGAGCAGTATGGATGCTTTCATAAAGGAAAAAGACAAGATCGCATCTGAAACTTTTGTCAACGTATACCTGAAGTATTTCCTGAAGCAGATTGCCGTACCGGGTATCGATAAAGAAAGTGAAATGATACACCGGTTCATTCCTGCTATTACCTTGCAGGAAGTGAATGCAATTGGCTCAGCGTACATCAAACAGGTCAACCGGGATATTATCATTGCCGGACCGGAAAAAGAAAAAGCCACTTTGCCCGGCCAGGCCAAGGTTTTGAAGTGGATCCAGGATGTTAATAGTGAGAAAATGGAAGCGTTCGAAGATCAGCAAAATAAGCTTCCCTTACTCGCAAGCATGCCAGTAGCAGGCAGGATTGTAGAAGAAGAGGAAATTAAAAATGTAGGCATTACAAAAATTACTTTAAGCAACGGCGTTAAAGTATTACTTAAAAAAACGGACTTTCAGAATAATCAGATCTTATTTTCTGCATTTTCAAACGGCGGAACATCATTGTATAGCGATGCTGATTTTCAGAGTGCCAACAACGCTGCTAGCATCGTTGCTGCCGGCGGCGTTGGTAATTATAATTTTACCCAGCTGAGTAAATTCCTTACCGGCAAACAATTAAGTGTTGCTCCGTATATAGCAGATCGAACACAGGGTTTTGCAGGCAACGCAACACCGAAAGACCTGGAAACTGTTTTGCAATTGGTGTATGGTTTTATTACTGAACCCCGTAAAGACGAAGAAATATTTAAAGGGTTGATCACAAATGCAAAATCGGGCCTGGCCAACCGGGGAGATGATCCGCGCTCCGTATTCAGTGACACGGTGAATGCGGTTTTGAGTAATTACAATATCCGGAGAACAGGCCCAAGCCTTAAAAAAATAGATCAGATGAGCTTAGACAGAGCGTTTGAGATCTACAAAGAACGTTTTGCTGATGCTGCCGGACTTACTTTTATTTTTGTTGGAAGTATCGATGAAGAAACAATTAAGCCTTTACTGGAAAAATACCTGGGTGCTTTACTATCAAAAGGAACCAGGGAAAAAGCCAGAGACCTGGATATTCCTATCCCCGAAGGAAAGATAACCAGGGTCGTATATAAAGGAAAGGAACAAAAATCAACCGTATACCTGGTGTATTCAGGACTTTACAATTATGATCAGGAAGACAATGCAAAAATGAGGGCATTGAAAGAAGTGCTTAAGATCCGGATGATAGAGCGGC
>CBIMFG010000058.1:0-9846 GCA_966243125.1 uncultured Niastella sp. | reverse complement strand
CGGGGAGCAGCGGGATACCCTGTAAAAAGAAGCTGTTCTGCCAACCCAGCATTAACACCAATAAAGGCAACGCTATGACCGCCGAAACGCTGACAATGAACAGTGCTAAAAATAAATTGACCGACTTATCACCTTTAGGATGAAAGAAGATGAGGGCAGCCAACAGCATTCCCTGCAGAACGCCCAGGCCGCAAACCATTTTCAAGATATTCTCAGAAATAGATAGTGTATACATACCCAGTTAGTTAAATGGGTACAGAGGCCAGTGAACTTTCAATCAAAGATAAAGAATGGATCTAAATTAGTTCGGGATGATTGTTAGATCATAAGTTATATTATTTTGCACAAGTACAACTGGCGCCATATGGAACAGCATAGCAATAACGATGAACAGGAGCTGAAAAAAGCCTTGGGCAAACCCAAATACTACCTGGATGCGCCGGATAAAATTGCCGGTGAACGATATTATTGGTTTCCCAATCAGGGCGATAGTATGAATGATCATTCGGAACGTGCGATCCCTGGCGGCAGTATGTTATTGGGCAGATTACTAACAGTTACATGTATTTCAGAAGTTCCCCTTCAAAACCCCATGGTTTTTATCATTGATTTCAAAGGGGAACAATTCTGTTTACTAAAATGCCCTACTGAAATAAACGAAGATTCCAACAAACTTTGTCTGCATAGCTATAACCCATCACCTGGTTATGATGATCTGTGGTTACCGTTCCAATACATCAAATACATTTTTTTTGTTGAAAGGGTTCGGAGGCCTAATGGAAGTGAGTTTGTTCCATGAGCCGCGAGAGAGTTTCAAGTTTCAAGTTTCAAGTTCCAAGTTCCAAGTTCCAAGTTTCAAGTTCAGAGTTCTCAGTTCTCAGTTCTTTGTTCTTTGTTCCCGGTTTTCGGCCTTCCTTACAACGTGTTAACTTGTCAACCAGTTAACTTGTCAACATGTTAACTGATTAACTTTCTTCACCCTCGTCAACTGATCAACTCGTCAACTGATCAACTGGTTAACTCACTTCATAAGCAACCTCATGTGCTTCCCAAAAAACAGGCACCTCCAGCTTCGATACCAACTTATCAACCGCACTCCCCGGTACCACCGCTTCGCGGTCTTTATTCTGCGCATGAAGCCGGGCATACGGTACTTCTACATATATCATTTTTACATACGCTTTGTAGGTAACAAACAAGTCAACTAGTTGCGCCCGCATTTGCCGGGTAACGTTGGTGGCGTTCCAAACAAAATGCTGTTGGCGGCGTAAGTATTCCCGCGCCTGCTCTTTGGCCAGTTGAACAACGGTTCCATTTCCGCTTTTATCGGTAGGCGCAATTTTGTTTTTGCGGCGGATCGCATCGAGGTTTATCACTGGCCAATCCTTATACTGTTGTTGCACATAAGTATCCTTACCAGCGCCGGGCAAGCCACATAGCATCACAACGGTGGAACCAAAATCATCAAACGGAACAAAATCAGGCGTGCTGTTCTCCTTATGAAAATAATGGAACCGCGCATGCGGCGTTTGAAATGGTTTGGACTGCCCCCAGCAATCCTGCTCCTGACAAAGAGCGTCAAACAGATCGATGCGATATAACAGCTCCGCCTGATCGTTACAAATTCTACCCAATGCATCGGCCCTCGCCAGCAGCGACAACAGTTGCGTATTCACCATTTCACCGGTTTCAATGATCATCCGGGCCGGGTCGTTTCTTTCAATGGCCCAAATGGGCATGCCATGATAGCGCACCAGCTGCACGATCTGTTCCCGTATAGCGAACGGTGCAGCATGTTGCGTATATAAAAGCTGCCGCGCAGTAAGGGCGCCTTTTTTTGAATGGCCCCTCGATGTAATGCTGCCATCTGCTTCGTGCATGGTGGTGCTGCGTTTTTCCACATCGTGCAACAGGGCCGCGGCCCACAGCACCTCCTGCTCTTGTGCTGACAACTTTTTATAGCCTTCCAGTTGTTGCAAAGCTTCCAGCACCATACGCGTATGAATAGCCACGTTACCTTCGGCATGATGCACCGGGTCTTGCGGCACTTCTTCCATATCGCGTACCCAACTGAACTGTTCGCGCAACTGCGCCCAGCTTTTATCGGTTGTTAAAGTCCACATAATTACCTCCTTCGTGTTTCAATGATGCCCGCTTCCAGTTTCTGGTCCAGTGCTCATTTGTTTTTACATGCCCTTTACGCACCCATTTAAAAACATTGTGCGCAAACACATCGCTTTCAAAAGCGGCTGCATTCCGGCTTACAATGCCTTCCAGCGTACAGGGCAGCTGTGTTGCTGTATCAACTGGATCAAAAGCGCCGGTTGTTGTGGTTATGTTCAACAATTTTTCTTCGAACAACAACCGGTTACCGGGTGTGCTTTCTACCTCAATCACCGGCACAGTTGGCAGTTCCAGCAGGGCGGCATAGAATTTTACTTCTTCCCAACTTAACCACCGGCCGGCTTCCCGTACGGCAAAAACATAAAAATGATGCTCCAATTGCTGGTACCTTATGGAATGCACCGCATACAGGTTCTCTAAAAATATTTCCAGATCGCCAAGATCGTTTTTTACCATTTGCCAAAACTCCCGCAAGGTGGCTGTCCAGGGCGATTGGGTAGGCGCTGCATGCGAACGCGCAAACACGCCCCACTTGCTCAAACAGTTGTTTTCACCGTCGAGCTTTTCGGTATGTATTACCGTTTTTATTTGTTGCAGGTCGTTCCAGTAATCAAAATTTATCCGGTCGTCGCTGGTGGTGCCAGGCGAAAAGGGATAATGATACGTGCGACCGTATTTCGCGGATTGCATATATTATCAGTATAGAAAAAAGAATAGTGTAACGCGCTTTGTATAGCGTATTCAATCAGAAAGGATTATATGTGGAGGCGATTACATAACACAAGATTGATCTTGTTTTGAATAGGTGCAAAGTTATACATTTATTGCGGCATTCAAATTGCAATTGCATTTATTTAAAAAAACCTTTCGCTATGACAATCACGGAGTTGCTTATTCTTTTAGTTATTGCCGCTATTTGCGGCGGTGTGGGTCAATCCCTTGCGGGGTACGATTTGGGCGGATGTTTTGTATCTATCGTCGTTGGTTTTATTGGCGCCTATATTGGCCTATGGATTGCCGGTAAGTTTGGCTTGCCTGAGATCTTTGCCATAAAAGTGGGCGGCAAAACATTTCCGGTTGTTTGGGCCGTTGTAGGTTCAGCTGTATTCACCTTAATCATTGCATTAATACGCGGGGCTATTTTTGGACGAAACAGAGTGTAGGAAGAAAGCCACAAGCCGCAAGCTTCAGGCAATACACCTCTGCGCGACTATGCCAAAATAACAAACTCAATAACTTACAAACTTAATAACTTAATACAAAGCCTGCTTTGATTATCAGAGCGGGCTTTATTGTATTTACTGGTTAACAAGTTAACTGATTAACTTTCTGCCATTAACAATATTTCTCCGCATCAAGCATAGTTTATAGTACACGGGGCATGAAATTTTCTGCGAATTAATTGTTAAAATCTGTGAAGCCATAGGCACTAAAATACCAGTGGCCTAATAGATCTTTTATACACCATTAAAACTAACTGTGTATGAAGAGCATTGATGCCAACCAAAGCAACTCAGTGATTTTCCCGTGTATTATCCTTCTCTTTCTCCTCAACTTATCACTTCAAATAACAGCTAACCCTAACACTCCTCCAGGAAAACGATTCATTTCTGTAAGCGGAAAAGTTACCGGCGCCAACGATCAGCAACCGTTGCAGGGCGTTTCTGTAACTATCAAAGGAACCAGCACCGGTACCGCTACAGATGCAGAAGGCCTTTACCGGTTCAACAATGTAGATGGCAATGCCACCCTGGTATTCAGCATTGTAGGCTACCAGGCCATGGAGGTACCAGTAAGAAACAGAAACGTTATCGACGTATCGTTACAGGTGGAAGCCGGCACGTTAATGGAAACCATTGTTACTGCTAATGCCATCCGGCGCGACAAGCGTTCGCTGGGTTATTCGGCGCCTGTAGTAAGAAGCGATGAACTGATGACTGGCCGCAGTACCAGTGCGTTGAACGCCTTACAGGGTAAAGTGGCCGGGGTTAACATTACCAGTACATCCAGCGCGCCCAACAGTTCAACCCGTATTGTATTAAGAGGCGGTTCTTCAATAAGCGGCAACAATCAGGCACTCATTGTGGTGGATGGTATACCTATTGACAACTCTGACTTTTTAGGCGGAAGCGATTTGCGCACTACTCAAAATACCGGTACGGTTGACCCCAGAAGCACCGTTAACTTTGGTAACCGCGGGAATGACATTAACCCCGAGGATATTGAGTCGGTGACCGTATTGAAAGGACCAACAGCAGCAGCCTTGTATGGTTCCCGGGCCTCCAATGGCGCCGTTGTTATTACAACAAAATCAGGACGCAAAGGACAAAAAAATGAAGTGACCTTTAGTTCAACCGTCACTTTCTCCAATATATTAAGGCTGCCCGAACTTCAAAATGGCTATGGCCAGGGTTATCAGATTGGCTTTGATGCCAATGGAAGAAATGAATATTATAACGACCCCATTGAAAACTGGAGCTGGGGCCCGGCATTTAATGATTCCCTGCAGGATTGGGGACAGGAGATCAACGGCGTACGGTTGAAAAAACCTTTTTCGGCCGAAGAAGACAATATTAAAAAATTCTTTGAGCTGGGTAAAGCTATCAACAACACGGTTACATTTGCCGGTTCAGGCGAAAAAACAACTTTTTATCTCTCGCTCAACAGCTTGAATTCCGATGGTGTTATGCCTTATAATAAGGATAAGTATAACCGGTACAACGTTCGGTTTAATGGTAACGCCAATCTGACCAATAATTTCACTGCCAGCGTAAGTATTAATTATAGCCGGGTGAACAGCAACCTGGTACAGGGCGGACAAGGACCGGGTTCAGTATATGACAACCTGTTGCAAACACCCAGGGATATTCCTATTCAAAAAATGGATGACCTTGATAATCCTTATTACGGCTATGGGTTTTTGAATGCCCGGGGAGAACAGGTATATGGCTTTTATGGTGCCTACACTGTGAGCCCCTATTATTTATTAAAGAACTATAGGAATGAAAATGATGTAGACCGTGTGACCGGTAATTTTACCATCACTTATAAACCATTGAAATGGTTGAACATCGTAGAACGGATTGGCGCGGATGTATATGGCGATCGCCGACGATTCAAATACCCAAAATTCACTTATTATCCATGGGATGAAACGACAGGTAACTATGGACGGTCGAATGTACAATCAGAAGTAGGACAATACCGGGAAAATACTTTCAATGTAAGTGAAGTAGTGCATGATCTGATGGTCACCATGAAAAAAGATTTCGGCACTGATTTTACCGGAAGTTTGCTGTTAGGGCATAACTTACGCCAAAGAACAGCCTCTCTGCTGGATGCCAGCACTAATGAATCGTTCGGGCTTATTGTTCCCGGCTGGTATAACCTCGATAACAGTAATGGACCCCTGTACAATTACAATGAATACAGCCGCCGCCGTTTAATGGGTTTGTATGCGCAATTAACATTAGGTTACCAGGACCTGATCTTCCTTGACCTTACCGCACGTAACGACTGGTCATCAACACTGCCCAAAAACAATAATTCCTTCTTTTATCCCAGCGCAAGTGCTTCGTTTGTCTTTTCAGAATTGCTAAAAGACGGAAAACTGGGTGATGTATTAAACTATGGTAAGTTACGGGCCAGTGTAGCCCAGGTTGGTAACGATGCCAACCCATTCCTGCTTCAGAATTATTTTGCCCGGCCGGAAATAGAAGGAAATTTTGGCAGCACTACATTTCCTTTTAATGGTGTACCGGGCCTTACCCGTTTTGGGCGGATAGGTAATCCAAATCTGAAACCCGAGATCACAACAGCGTATGAAATTGGTGCAGAAGCGAATCTGTGGAATAACCGCTTATACATTGATTTTTCTGTGTACAAAAACAGATCAAAAGACCAGATCCTTACTATTCCCATCTCTGAAGCATCAGGCTTTACCAGCAAGGTGATCAATGGTGGTATTGTTGAAAACAAGGGAGTAGAATTAAGCTTGCGTGGTACACCCATTCGCACTTCTTCCGGCTTTTCACTGGAACTGTATGGAACCTATACCCGTAACCGCAATAAGGTGGTTGACCTGCAACAGGAAGGTGTTACTCAGGTTTCACTGGGTGGACTGGCAGACATGACAGCCGTGGCAGCAGAAGGAAAACCCTACGGAACATTTTACGGGGTAGATATCCAGCATGATGACCAGGGAAGAGTAATCGTTGATCCCAATACCGGCATTCCGCTTGAAACACCCGGTGCTATTTATTTTGGTTCTTACAATCCAAAATACGTAGCCTCGATAGGCGCTAATGCAAGGTTCAAACAATGGAGTTTTAATATTCTTTTTGACAGAAAAAGTGGCGGACAATTTGTTTCCCGAACCAAAGCCATCATGGATTTCAACGGCACCGCCTGGGAAACCGCACAATATGGCCGCGAGCCTTATGTTTTTCCTAATTCTGTTTATTATGACGCCACTGATAAACTGGTTGAGAATACGTCAGTTAAATTTTTACCACAGGATTACTTCAGCAATACACCTTACGGACGAAATGTGATCGATGCTTCTTATGTTAAATTGCGCGAAGTAAGCCTGAGTTATAAATTAACCAAAGGAGCCCTTAAAAACTCACCTTTTGGCGATCTGACCTTTGGAATTTTTGGTAACAACCTGTTTTTGTGGACACCGTCTGAAAATAAATACGTTGACCCGGAAATCAATTCAGCCGGCGCCACCAATTTGCAGGGTTTTGATTTTACAGCTCAGCCATCGCAACGGAATTTTGGATTTAACATAAGCGCCAGTTTCTAACAGTTAAAAAGAATTAACTATGACAACTCATTATATAAAGAACAGATGCATCTTGTTGCTGATTCTTACATCCATCGGCTTTGCCGGTTGTAAGAAATATTTAGACACGAATGAGAACCCTAATTTATCTTCAACTGCTTCACCAGAGTTGCTGTTGCCTGCCGCTCAGGCTGGCATAGGACATGTACTGGGCAACCCGCTTCAAATTTATGGAAGCTTTTGGGCACAGTTCTGGACACAAAACCCAACTTCGTCACAATACAGAAGCATTGACCAATACGCCAGCACCACTACTGATTTTGACCGCGTTTGGCGTATGTTATATTCCGATGCATTACAGGACATAGAGGAGACACTGAACCTGACTCAGGGAAAGTCAAATTTAAATCAGTATACAGCCATTGCCTTATTAATGAAAGCCTATGCATATCAGTTAGCTACCGATGCATTTGGCGATGTACCCTTAACCCAGGCTACCACAGCCAATGTCACCAATCCGTCTTATACACCCCAGCAACAGATCTATGACAGCATTCTCGCTTATATAAACATCGCTACACCTTTAATAGATGTTGATGCGGAAGTAACGCCATCCAATGACGACCTGCTATTTGAAGGAGATATGGAACAATGGCTGCGTTTTGCCAACACCTTTAAATTACGGGTTTTGTTGCGGTTATCAGAAGTAGCGCCGCAAAAAGCAGCGGCAGGAATTGCTACTTTAAGTGGGCCTAATACACTTTTCCTGGAAGAGGATGCGCAGATCAATTACAGTACCATTGGCGGTAATCAAAATCCCATGTTCTCTGAAATACTGGGTTTAAGCCGGGTGCAAAACCAGGTGGCCAGTGAAACCGTAACCAAATTCATGACGCAAAACAACGACCCACGGGCGGATGTATTTTTTAACCGGTATAGAAACGCCACTACCGGAGTTGACTCTATTATTGGAATAAAACAAGGAACTTATAGAACCAGCACAAGGGCGCCATTTTCTATTCCATCCACGGCAGTAGGCGGCAGTGCACAAGAAAATCAATCTGCCAATGCCCCGGTTAAATTTATGTCGGCTGCTGAAAGTTATTTTCTACAGGCAGAAGCAGTGGTAAGAGGCTGGTTGAACAACGGACATACGGCCCAGTTCTTATTCACACAAGGCATTGTTGCCAGCTTTGACGCTTATAATGTGGAAGGAGCTACTACCTACGTAGGTTCTTCACCAGCCGCACAATGGCCGGCCGGTACACAAGCACAGATCAGGGCCATCATTATACAAAAATGGTTGGCCATGACGGGTAACCAGGGTTTTGAAGCCTGGACAGAACAGCGCCGTACGGGTTATCCTGATTTTTTAGTCACGTCAGCAGCCAGTACAATAGGAGCGGGAAGAATGCCGGAACGGTTATTATACCCAAGCTCGGAAGTAACAAGAAATGCCAACTTCCCAGGCATTGCTTTAATTTATACCAAAATGTGGTGGGACACGAATTAGTGAAGTAGGATGTAAGAAGCAGGAAGTACGAAGCTAGCGAATTTCGTACTTCCTACTTCTTATTTCTTACCTCTTACTTCTCACCTCAATTCCGCCTAAACTCTTTCGGCGATTTACCGGTTTTTGATTTGAATAGCTTGGTAAAATGGGAAGGATGCTCAAAGCCAAGCTGGTAAGCTATTTCTGAAATAGCCATTTCACTGCTCCACAACAACGACTTGGCTTTTTCGATCAGTGTTAAATGAATATGCTCCTGCGTTGTTTTACCCGTGTATTTATTAAGCAGATCTGATAAATAATTGGGTGACAGATTCAGCTGCGATGCAAAATATTTCACATCCGGCAATCCGGTTTCAATCAACGTATCCCGGGCAAAATATTCCTTCAACAGCCGTTCAAAATTCTCCACGGTATCATTACTCACTTTCACCCTTGTTAAAAACTGCCGGTCGTAAAACCGGGTGCAGTAACCGAAGAAAAGTTCGAGATTGGTGAGCATCAGGTTATAGGTATGGCTATCTATGTTCTGTACTATTTCCCGTTGAATATTGTGCAGGCATTCTTCCAGCGTATTTTTTTCGGCATCGGAAATGTGCAGGGCTTCTTTAGCGTCGTAGCCAAAAAATGAAAAACCGGTGAGGGCGCTTCCCTTCTTTGAAGCATTCAAAAAATCAGGATGTATATATAAAGCCCATCCTTCCCTCACCTCAAATGCAGGATCGGGCTGCACTGCCTGATTCGGCGCCATAAAGATCAATGACCCTTCGGAAAAATCATAGGTGGAGCGCCCATACTTAAATTCGCCCTTGAACTTTTTACAGGCAACAGCATACATATTCAGGCGGTAATAGATATCTCCTTTTTTCCGTTTGCTCCTGTCGACCTTTGCCCAATCAATGATGGTAATAAGCGGGTGTGTAGGTTTATCATACCCATAAAAAGCATGCAGTTCCGAAATTGAATTGATATCTACATATTCCATAACGCACAGGTAAGGTAAGCATTTTTTAAAGATGAATACCGCCAGAGGCTTCAATCCGTTGAGCAGTTACCCATTTGGCATCATCAGAACACAGGAATGCAATTACTCCGGCAATGTCATCAGGATTGGCCAGTCGTTGCAAAGCAGTCAATCCTTTCAGTCTTTCCTGAATGTGTGGATTGCTTCTTATAAGGCCGCCACTAAAATCGGTAGGTACAGGGCCAGGCGCTACTATATTCACGCGTATGCCACGCACACCCAACTCCTGGGCCAGATAGCGGGTGAGGGTTTCCACCGCCGATTTCATACTGGCATACGTGCCGCTACCAGGGTTTGTGAAACGGGTTAAACCGGTTGACAAATTGGTGATGGCGCCGCCATCATTTAGTATAGGCAATAGTTTTTGAGTAAGAAAAAACACTCCTTTAAAATGGATGTTCA
>CBIMFG010000057.1:0-9852 GCA_966243125.1 uncultured Niastella sp. | reverse complement strand
ATCGTGGCAGCTGGCGATCATTTTTGCCAGCATGGTAATAGGATTGCCTACTGCACCACCATACACACCACTGTGCAGGTCGCGGTTGGCGCCTGTTACTTCAACCTGAATGTAAGCCAAACCACGCACGCCAATGTCGATGGAAGGGTTTTCCATGCTGATCATAGAACTGTCGCTGATGAGGATCACATCGCACTTCAGCAGGTCTTTATGTGCCGCTACAAAATCGGCGAGATTGGGAGAGCCAACTTCTTCTTCACCTTCGATCAGGAACTTGATATTGTTCTGCAGCGAGTTGGTTTTTGATAATATTTCCAGGGCTTTCACGTGCATGTAAAACTGCCCTTTATCATCCGCAGATCCACGGGCATATATACGGCCGTCTTTGATCACCGGTTCAAACGGACCGCTGTGCCAAAGGTTTAACGGATCAGGAGGTTGCACATCATAGTGACCATATACCAGTACGGTTGGTTTGGAAGGATCAACGATCTTTTCGGCATACACTACCGGGTGGCCGGCGGTTTCATACACTTTGGCCGAAGCAGCACCGGCTTCCAGCAACCGTTGTTGTACTTTTTCCGCACATTTTCTCATATCATCTTTGTGGTCGCTGTTGGCGCTCACAGATGGGATGCGTAACAATTCCAGTAATTCATCCAGGAAGCGATCTTTGTTCTTCTCCTGGTAATCTTTCCAGGCTTGCATAATCATGAGTTTATTTGTAATAAATAGATTTGGAAAACGGAAAGCGAATATATGGTTTTTTACGGGCTGGTGGCTGGCAAAGGGGAAAGCCAAAAGCTATAAGCCGCAAGCTGCAAGCAAATACAGGGCTGAAAGCCGAAAGGTTAAAGCAAAAAGCAATATTACCTCATGATCCGCACTTTAATCCCTTGTCAACTTGTTAACTGGTCAACTCCCCTACAAACTATGCTTTTTATCCTTTAACACATTCTCCAGCGTCCATTCTATTCTTTTCTCAAAGAGGTGTTTGCGAACGGTACAGTCGTCTTTGGTGCAAATAGGGCACGAAAAATCAAGACAGGGATCGGTATGTACAAATAACTCAAATACGGTTCCGAATTCCCTTTTAATAAGATTGCCCAGTTCTTCTACTTCTATATGCGCTTCAATCACATTCAGGTACCAGGGTACGGTAAGGTGACAATCAATATGAAACTGACCGCCATATTTTATCACCCGCAGGTTGTGCAGGTCTATCCAGTTGGTGCGGCGGTTGGCATTTAGTACAGCCAGCATTTTTTGCAGCAGTTCTTTATCGGCCTCATCCATAATGCCAGCCAGGGAATGCCGTAATATCTGGTAACCCGTAACGATAATAATAAAAGCAAATATGATGGCGGTTACACTATCCAGCCAGGCGAGTTTGGTAAAGCGGATCAATAAAAGACCCAGAATAATACCAAGGGTAGAGTAGGTGTCTGTTTGCAGGTGTTTGCCACTGGCAGTGAGTGCGAGCGAATTGTTTTTCTTTCCAATACGAATGCTGATATATCCCACTACAAAATTGATAACAGCTGTAACAGCTACCAGCATAATACCGCGATCGAGTTGTTTTAATTCGGCAGGAAATATAAAATGAAGCACCGATTCGTAAATGATCACCAGTCCCGCAACAATGATAAGCGTTCCTTCTACTGCGGCCGATAAAAACTCAGCCTTACCATGACCGTACGGGTGATTTTCATCACGTGGTTTTGCCGCCACGTATAAGCTGTACAAACCAATAAAGCCGGCAATAACATTTACCGTGCTTTCTAATGCATCGGTTAAAATGGCCACTGATCGGGTAACCCAAAAAGCCACTAGTTTTATGATAAACAGCAGTACGGCTACTGTTACCACCCATTTCTGTATTCGAAGATTTTCCCTGCCCGAGTTCAATTCATGTATTTTGCGCGAAGGTAACTTTTAACTCGCAGGGGCCGTTTCTTTTACGCCAGCATTTTTCTTTGTAACTAATTTGCGTATGGCCCTGAAGGCGCGATAATAAAATTCTTTATTAAACAATTGTGAATCGTGAAGTGCTTTGTAAATAAGGAACATGCCAATGGGCAATAAAACGGCGGTGGCCAGCCACATACCGGCTGCAGGTTGCAGCACATCTTCCTTCACAAACTTTTTTCCAAAGTTGTTCAACAGGAAAAAGATCACAAAGAACACTACGGCAAATACCACCGGGGTACCAATACCACCCTTGCGAACAATTGAACCCAGCGGAGCGCCTATCAGGAACAATACCAGCACGGCAATTGACATGGTGATCTTTTCGTGGTAGGTCATCAATGTCAGGCGCAGTTCTTTTCTTTTGCTATCATAATCATAGGCTGGGCCGTCAATGGTGTTCTTTGAAAAACCGGCGTAAGAGTTTGCTTCATCCAGCACTCGTTGTTTTACTCCCGTTTTAATAGCATCGGTGGAGTGCACCTTTAAACTATCGGGTAACAGGTCGAGAAACGTTTTGGCTCCCTTTTTAATAGGAGGAGCTTTTACGTCTACCCAACCGGTATCAAGATATTTGGCGATATTTACATAGCCCTGCAGTTCGCGTTGATCACGCGCCTGAAATTTGGCCAGGCTTTTATCCAGTGAGTCTACATTCTTGCTCAGCTGCCGGGTACTCAACATTTCATAGCGGTCCTTATAGGTGCTGTCGTCTGTACGGTTCAGCGTTAGCGCACTCAGGTCTAATACTTTTTTATATTCTTTAAAGCCAAGGCGAATAAAATCGGTGTTGTTGCCATAACGGTTGCCGCGTTCTTCATACCGCCAGCCATTGTACAGGGTAAATTCCAGAAAGCGTTTGTCGGCCGAAATACGCATGATGCCTTTTTCAGCAGCTACGATATTATCCTGGGGGCCGGTGCTGGTTTCGTAAATGATCACATTGTGCAGAATGGAATCTTTTTCTTTTTTCGACACCTTGATGGCATAATCAGGAATGGTAGTATAGAAAACGCCTTCTTTCAAATCAAAGGCAGGCTTTTTATTTACGAGGTCATAGTGCAGGGTTTTCATGCGCAGGTTGGCTACCGGAATAACATAGTTGTTAAACAGGAATGCCATGCCTGAAAGCATAGCCGCCACTACTGTCAATGGCAGCATAAAGCGCAACAGGCCAATACCGGCCGATTTGATGGCCACCAGTTCAAAGGTTTCGCCCAGGTTGCCAAAGGTCATAATGGAAGAAAGCAAAATGGCCAGGGGTAAGGCCAGGGGAACCAGCGTGGCGCTCAGGTACAATACCAGGCGCAACATAGTGTAGGTATCAATACCCTTGCCTACAAAATCATCTATCCACAGCCAGAAGAACTGCAGAATGAGTACGAAAAGGGTAAGGAAAAAGGTTGCGATAAAAGGTCCGATAAATGATCGCAAAACCAATATGTCGAGTTTTTTTATCACGGGTATTTAGTTTAAAGTATAAAGTTTAAGGTTTAAGGTGGTTGTTGAATTTTGAGGTACCGGATTAATAGTAAATCTCAAAGTGCGGTAACTACTTTAAACCTTATACCTGAAACCTTCTACTTTTGTACAATGGACGTCGCAAAAATACAGCTTTCACCAGAGGAATTATCGTTGGTGCAAAATGCTCACTGGCTTTTAACAAAGAATACAATTATTGAAAAAGTTTATGCTTTGTTTGGGGATATTGCCCACCAGGCACGCGACAACTTTAATGCAAACCCGGCAGTTTTATTGCCTGAAGTGTTGATTCCTTCTCCAAAAATTTCAAGAGGGGAGAATTACGGGGGATTGCCGTGGGTAATGCTGGATTATCCGCGTTTATTCAACCGCCAGAACACATTTGCCATCAGAACCCTTTTTTGGTGGGGGCAATTTTTCAGCGTAACCCTGCACCTGAAAGGGCAATACAAAAAACAGTTCCAGCAAAACCTGCTTACTAACTTACCAGTACTGGCAAGCAGGCAATTTTACTTATGTGTAAGTGGAGACGAATGGCGTCATGAATTTGAAGAAGACAATTATAAGCTGCTTACCCAGTTAAATTCTTCTGAAATAGAAGAATTTCTGCTGGCTAATGATTTTTGCAAGCTTTCCGCCAAAATTTCACTTCCTCAATGGAATCGGTCAAAAGAATTAATAATTGATCTTTACGAAACAATTGTTACCTCTATTGGTCATTAATTACCGAGCCGGTGAAACAGGTCTTTTACCTGGTAGCCCCATAACTGACTTTGGTCTTTTACATCCCCTTTATCAGCAAAATCTTTTATCACAAGGATGGTCTGATTCGTTACTTCAGATTTCTCGATCCTGAATTCGAAATATTCTTCTTTGGGTGCGTGCAACCAGTGAAACCTGATAAATTTCTCTTCTTCACTTTCCATCACTTCTGCCTTATCGGTAGTACCGTTCCAGGAAAAACTAAAAACATTGTCCCGTTCGTCTACTTTATCAGCAAACCACTCCTGCAAGCCGGCGGGCGTACTTAGGAACTCGTATAAAATGGAAGGAGAACATCTTACCGGATACTCTAATGTAAATATGTGTTTCTTACTCATCTAACCCTTGTATTGATCTTTTTTGCAAGTTGCAATGGTGCAATTATAGAAAAATAATACTACCCTCAAAATTTTTTTTTGAAGAAATCGGGTAAAAAGTGCTTAAAAATGAATAAATAAGCAAATTTTTTTCATATATCTGACAACCAGAAGGTTACGAATTAATTCGAGGGAAGTGGCTAGAAATGGGTATATTAGGTGGATAGTTTTTTAACAACAAAATGCTTGTTCATATAACAAATTCAACAGGTATTTCGTTTTTTTTAAACCATTGACCGTTATTAACCTAAAAAACCCTTTAAAATGTCCTACCTATGAGTATGCGGCAACTCAAGATCACGAAATCAATTACGAATCGTGAATCTCAGAGCCTTGAAAAGTACTTGCAGGAAATCGGAAAAGTTGAATTGATCAGCCCTGAAGAAGAAGTAAAACTAGCAGGTTTGATCAAGCAAGGTAATCAAGCAGCCCTTGACAAACTAACGAAAGCGAATTTAAGGTTCGTTGTATCCGTAGCCAAGCAGTATCAAAACCAAGGCCTCTCATTACCAGACCTCATCAATGAGGGTAATTTGGGTCTCATTAAAGCAGCGCAGCGTTTTGATGAAACCCGTGGTTTTAAATTCATTTCTTACGCCGTATGGTGGATTCGCCAAAGCATTCTTCAGGCATTAGCTGAACAATCGCGCATTGTAAGGCTTCCATTGAACAAAGTAGGGTTAACCAACAAGATCCAGAAAGCGTATTCGCAACTGGAGCAGGAGTACGAACGTGAACCCTCGCCCGAAGAACTGGCTGAGTTACTTGAGCTCGAAACCGAAGAAGTATCTGCTACCCTGGGCATCGCCGCCCGGCACGTAAGCATGGATACACCACTGTCTGAAGGGGAAGACAATACCCTGGTAGATGTGTTGGTAAATCCCAATGCTGAGTACGCAAATACCAACATCGAGCACAAAGAGTCGCTTAAACAGGAAATTGAGCGCTCTATGAAAATGCTTACCGAACGGCAAAAAGAGGTAATTTGTTATTTCTTTGGCATTGGCGTTGATCATCCGATGAGTTTGGAAGATATCGGTGATAAATTTAATCTTACCCGCGAACGGGTTCGCCAGATCAAAGACAAGGCAATTACTAAACTGCGTACCAATTCGCGTTCAAAGGCCCTACGGGGATATTTGGGCGTTTAACCTTAAAAATGTAGCCTGGCAAAAGAAACTTTACACAACAAAATTTACTTCCTGTAAATTTGCAGTCCATAAAGTGAATATAACTTGAGGGTATATTCACTTTTTTGCTTTTAGCCCTTAGGCTTAACGAACGCGAAAACAGGAAGTTATGTTTGAAAATCTTACCGACCGGTTGGAGTCGGCCTTAAAACAGATAAAAGGAGAAGGCCGGATCACCGAACTGAATATTGCTGCTACCGTAAAAGACATTCGCCGCGCCCTGGTGGATGCGGACGTGAACTATAAAATTGCCAAGGATTTTACCGACCGGGTAAAAGACAAAGCATTGGGTGAGAAAGTGTTAACTGCTGTAAGCCCCGGCCAGTTGATGGTGAAGATCGTGAAGGACGAGCTGGTTGACCTGATGGGTGGCAGCGAAAGCGAATTCAACTCAAAAGGCAATCCCGCTGTAATTCTGATCGCTGGTTTGCAGGGTTCGGGTAAAACCACCTTCAGCGCCAAACTGGCCAATTTCCTTAAAACAAGAGGCCGGTTGTCGCCCATGCTCGTTGCGGCGGATATTTACCGCCCGGCGGCCATTGACCAGTTAAAAGTACTGGGCGAACAAATTCAGGTTGACGTTTACAGCGAACCCGAGAATAAAAATGCGGTGCAGATAGCCACCAACGCCATCAAAGAAGCACGCAGTAAAAATAAGAACGTAGTCATCATAGATACCGCCGGCCGCCTGGCCATTGATGAGGCCATGATGACCGAAGTTGCCAACGTAAAATCGGCTGTTAATCCCAACGAGATCCTGTTTGTGGTTGACTCCATGACCGGTCAGGACGCCGTAAACACCGCAAAAGCGTTTAACGATCGCCTTGACTTCACCGGTGTGGTGCTTACCAAGCTCGATGGTGATACCCGCGGTGGCGCCGCCCTTTCCATCAAATACACGGTTCAAAAACCCATCAAGTTTGTAAGCTCTGGCGAAAAGCTCGATACACTCGATGTGTTCTACCCCGAACGTATGGCCCAGCGTATTTTGGGTATGGGTGATATTACCACCCTGGTTGAAAAAGCGCAACAACAGTTCGATGAAGAACAGGCGCGCAAACTGGAGAAAAAGATCCGCAAGAACCAGTTCAACTTCGAAGACTTTAAACAACAGCTGGAGCAAATAAAAAAGATGGGCAATATCAAAGACCTGTTGGGAATGATCCCCGGTGTTGGTAAAGCCATCAAGGATATCGACATCAGCGACGACGCCTTCAAGGGTATTGAAGCAATGATCAACTCCATGACCCGTCAGGAAAGGGAAGACCCCGATTTGATAAACATGGGCCGCAAGCAACGTATTGCCAAAGGCTCAGGAAAGGGTATTGACGAGGTAAATGCCTTTTTGAAGCAGTTCGAGCAAATGAAACAGATGATGAAAATGATGAATAAAATGCCAATGGGGCGGATGGGAATGAAGCGCTAGAAAATATTTTTCGCAGTGAAATTGTAGGTCTATCAGCTTGTTTACCAGCTAACTTATCAACAATTTAACGCGTATAATATTCAGAATGATGGCATGATAAAAGACAAAAATTTCTTCTGAATTATTAAATTTGGAAAAATCATGTCGATTGCTATTTTTGCAATCGTTATAATGGAAAGTAACCCTATTTGTTAAGCATTTAAATTTCTATTTAAGATGCCAGTTAAAATCAGACTGCAACGCCATGGGTCTAAAAAAAGACCATTTTATTTCATCGTAGTGGCCGATGCACGCTCTCCGCGTGATGGAAAGTTTATTCAGAAGTTGGGTACATACAACCCACTTACAGTTCCTGCAACAATTCAGTTGGATCGCCAGAAAGCCTTAGATTGGCTGCATAAAGGTGCTCAACCTACTGATACTGTGCGCAGAATTCTGTCGTACAAAGGTGTATTGTACCTGAAACATTTGTTGCGTGGTGTTAAACTGGGCCTCTTCGACGAAGCAACCGCTATGGAGAAATTCCAGAAGTGGCATGCTGAACACGAGGTTCAGGTTAAAAAACGCCAGGAAACAAATGCTAGGGAAAGAAGACCGCGCAGAGGCGGTGCTGGTGCTCCTCCCGTAAGACCACGCAGAGGAGAATAAGCTACGCAGTATAGCTAACTGTCAACTTGTTAAATCCCGTTGAGGTTCATCCTTAACGGGATTTTTTTCTTTAGGCCCCGCTTTAGCAATAGAGCGGGGCTTATTCGTGTAAATAGCTCAAGGGATTCGTACCGGTACCATAGCGGTAGCGTACCAGATTCTCAGGTTTCCCGTATATGTAAGGTATGTTTTACGCAGGTAACCCGTACATGTTTCGTACCTATAAAGGAACGAGATATATACGAGACATATACGAGACATGTACGGAACATATACGAGACTGTAATAGATCTGGTGTGAATGTGGTGAAGCACTGATAGCTCTTTCTAGCCACTGCCTATTGCCATTGCCCTTCAAAAAGCTACCTTTGCGGCCTTATGACCAACTACAACAGCATAGGAAAAATAGTGGCCACTTTTGGGGTGAAGGGTGAAGTGGTGTTGCAACATCAGCTTGGGAAAAAGACTTCTTTGAAAGGGCTGGAGTCTGTTTTTATAGAAGAAAAGAAAGATGAAATGCTGCCGTATTTTCTGGAAGGCGCCCGCATTAAGAATGAAGAAGAATTATTCCTGAAGTTCGAAGGCATTGACACCAAGGAAGCGGCCCACAAAATAATGCAAAAGCGGGTTTGGTTGCCGCAGGAAGAGTTTGAAAAATATGTTTCCAAATCGGCCCCCATTATGCTGTTGGGGTATCATATCATTAACGAGGGAACCGATTTGGGTGAAATACTCGAGATCATTGAACAACCGCATCAGCTCCTGTGCAGAATTGATCTAAAGGGCAAGGAGGCCCTGATACCGGTGCATGAAGACTTTCTGCTTAAGATTGATCAGAAGAAGAAACAGGTGCATGTGGAGTTGCCAGAAGGACTGTTGGACATCTATAGTTGAGTTCCGGGTTCCAAGTTCCAGGTTCCGGGTTCCAAGTTCCAAGTTTCAGGTTCCAAGTTCCAAGTTCCAGGTTCCAAGTTCCAAGTTCCAGGTTCCGAGTTCCAGGTTCAGAGTTCTTAGTTCTGGGTTCTTTGTTTGGGTTGCTGCGATGCGGTGTATTGCAGCTTGTGGCTTACAGCTTGTGGCTTGCAGCTTGTGGTTTACAGCTTGCAGCTTGTGGCTTGCAGCTTACAGCTGTTTTAAAGTATTCTCTATTTGTAAAAAATGCCTTTGATGATGGGCAATGATGAACCCAAACACATCGCCCATTTTTAATTTAAGCAGGGGCGTAATAGATACCGGAATCCGTATGCTGCTTATATTCACCTGTTGGGCTTTCTCCAACAATTGCAGTAGGGTTATTTGCTGCTGATCAAATTCCTGTAACACTTTTTGGGCGTCGAGCGTGGGCGCCGGGTTGTGATTTTTTAGCGTTTTCATTTTATTGGTGATGGTGCCATCGGGTTTGGGGCGCATACTGTTAGTAAAGTAGCCACCCAGCCAACCGGGATTAAACCAGCCGGTAGCAGTACCGGGGTGGGCATTTGTTGCCTTTTGCAATTCGGGCAGGTAAAACCGGCCATAGGTGTTCAGGTGCTCAATTACCTGGGCTACGCTCCAACGGCCGGGCATGGGTTGTTTAACCAGTAATTCAGCCGGTAATTGCTTTAGTTGGGCCAACCGCCCCATAATCTGGCGGGTATCGCTTTGCATGGTTTCCAGCAATGTGGTAGCTTGCACCTTTTTCATTTGTTGTGGTTTGATGTTTTTTGCGTTCTGCGTTAAGCGTTTTGCGTTCCGCGTAAACAAAGCTACCGGCCCTTTTATTGTAAAATCTTGGCGCCCGCCAACATTTATTCAATGCGCACCGTTGCCATCAATTTACTAAAAGTAGTGGCATCCATGCCTATGTAAGAGGCGAGGTATTTATGCGGGATCAGTTGCAGCACGTGCGGACTGCGTTTAAGCAGGGTCCTGAACTTTTCTTCGGCACTGTATGTTAGTAATTCCACATGCCGCTCCAGCACACCCATCAATGAAAACGAAGTAAAACGGGCAATCATTTT
>CBIMFG010000056.1:0-10009 GCA_966243125.1 uncultured Niastella sp. | reverse complement strand
ATTTCCTGAGCTACGATAACGAGCGTTCAATTGAAGCAAAAGCGCAATATATAAAAGATCAGGGTTTGGCTGGTGTTATTGTATGGCAGGTGTATGGTGATATGACCGACATGACCAGCAGTACTTCTGGCACCAAACTGATCTTCTGTGCTAATACCAAATCAAAACTGGTAAACAAAATCAACCAGGTGTTTGCCAATGGCAGCACTGGCAACCAATTGCCAACTGTTTCCATTTCTTCACCTGCTAACAACGCTACCTTCAATGCACCGGCAAGCATTACGCTTACAGCCAGTGCAGCAGATGCCGATGGCAGCATTTCAAAAGTGGAGTTTTACAATGGCAGCACCAGCCTTGGTTCTGTTACTGCTTCTCCATACACCGTTAACTGGAACAATGTAGCAGCAGGTACTTACACCGTTACTGCTATTGCAACTGATAACACCGGTGCTACAACTACTTCATCTCCTGTAACATTTACTGTAAACACCAATACCGGTGGCGGTGGTAACACCAACAAAGTAGTGGTGGGTTACTGGCACAACTGGGGTACTACTTCGGGTACACCTCCATACATCCGTTTACGCGATGTAAATCCGAAATACAATGTAATTCAGGTTGCCTTCGGTATAGGCGGCGCCGACCATGCTACCATCAACTTTGCACCAGAAGGTACTTCAGTAGCTGATTTCAAAGCCGATATTGCCACGCTGCAGTCTCAGGGCAGAAAAGTACTGTTGTCACTGGGGGGTGAGAACGGTGTGCTGCTGTTGAACTCAGCTTCTGCAAAAGCAGCGTTTGTTAGTTCTATGAAATCGCTGCTGGACGAATATAATTTCGATGGATTCGATATCGATCTTGAAGGCGGTTCCAACCTGGTACTGGACAATGGCGATAACAACTTCATGAATCCGACAACTGCTAAGGTGGTTAACCTGATCGCTGGTATTAAAGAGATCATCAACTACCGCAAAGGTCAGGGTAAAGATTGCTGGCTGACCATGGCGCCCGAAACATTCTATGTTCAGGCTGCATATGCTTCCACCTACTCACCACTTACCGGTGCTTACCTGCCATTGATCTATGGCCTGCGTAATGAATTACAGTTCATTCACCCACAATTGTACAATACTGGTCCAATGACGGGTATGGATAACAAAAACTACACTTCAAGCACAGCTGACTTCATTGTAGCTATGACTGAAATGTTGATGACTGGTTTCCCTGTAGCTGGTACCAATCAAACCTTCCCTGCATTGCGTGAAGACCAGGTAGCCTTTGGTTTACCCGCTTCATCTTCAGCTGCAGGTTCTGGTTACACAAGACCTGCCGATGTGAAAAAAGCGTTGGATTATCTTCTGAAAGGACAATCATTCGGTGGTGGTTATACCCTGAGAAAAGCAGGTGGTTACCCCAACATGAGAGGTATCATGACCTGGAGTGTAAACTGGGATAAAAACAATGGCGATGAATTTGCCACAAACTATTATCCTTATTTCTCCGGCAACACAGGCGGTGGCGGTAACAATGCCCCTGTTGTGAACATTACTTCACCTGCCTCAGGTGCTACCTTCACTGCCCCGGCAACTATCACTATCACTGCATCAGCAAGCGATAACGATGGTTCTGTAAGCAAAGTGGAATTCTTTAATGGTGGTACCAAACTGGGTGAAGCTACTGCAGCCCCATACAGCTATACCTGGAACAATGTAGCAAATGGTACGTATTCTATCAGTGCCCGTGCAACTGATAACAAAGGTGCTGTAACCACTTCTAACGCCGTATCTGTTACTGTAGGTACAGACGGTGGCAATGGTGGAACCGGTTGTAACGGTATTGAACCCTGGACAGCTACCGGTGTTTATGTAGGTGGCAAACAGGTAGTGTATGGTGGTAAAGTGTATGAAGCTAAATGGTGGACACAAAACGAGCAACCTGATGTAAACGCGGGCGATGGTAAAGTGTGGAAATACATCAGCGATTGTAACGGCGGTGGCGGCGGAAACAACGGCGCTCCTGTGGTAACCCTTACTTCACCTGCTTCTGGTGCTACTTATTCAGCGCCTGCAACAGTGGCTATTGCAGCTACTGCCAGCGATGCCGATGGTTCAGTAAGCAAAGTTGAGTTCTTCAACGGCGCTATTAAACTGGGTGAAGCTACTGCAGCTCCATACAGCTATACCTGGACCAACGTAGCCAATGGTACTTACGCCATTTCTGCAAAAGCAACTGATAACAGTGGCAACACGGCAACTTCAGCTACTGTAGCTATTACTGTAGGAAGCGGTGGCGGTAATACCGGCAATTGCGCCGGCGTAGCCGAATACCAGACTTATCCAAAGATCTACAGCAACGGCGATAAAGTAACTTACAATGGTAACCTGTATCAAAGTTTGTCTGATGCCCTGTACAATGTTACACCGGGTACAGCTGACTGGTGGTGGAAACCATTGGGTGCTTGTTCTGCAACCAGCAAAGCTACTTTAGCAACCAACATGGCCTCTACAGTAGGTGGTGCTTCTGTAGTACCAAACCCAATCACTGGCGCAACAGCCCAGGTGCTGAAATATGCTGAAGCTGGCGACCAACTGGTAGTTGAAGTACAGAACGTAAGCAGCGGTAACGCAGTAAGCAGCCAAACATTTACTGCATCAGTAACTGGTGTGAATAATATCACTATTCAAACAGCAAAACTCACGCAAGGTATCTGGATCGTTAAGATCACCAACAAGAAGACCGGCAATGTGAGCACAACGCGGTTGGTGAAAATGTAATTTAGATACTGAAGATCGTAAATCGATATTGGAAAAACCAGACAAGGAACAGGAAGACGAGGGCAACCGGATCTTCCAATGTTCCTTGTTCTTTTTATAAGTTACAAGTTCCAGGTTCCGGGTTCCGAGTTCCAAGTTCCAGGTTCCAAGTTCCGAGTTCCGAGTTCCGAGTTCCAGGTTCCGAGTTCCAAAACTCTGAACTCTGAACTCGGAACTAATTAACTTTCTTCCTTCATTTCACTAACCAACCACGTGATTAAAATTCCCAGTAAGGCAATAATGGCTATTGACCAACGCAGGTTAAAAGCTTCTGCAATAAAACCAACCATGGGTGGAACGATCAAAAAGCCAAAATAACCAATGGTTGAAACGCCTGCAATAGCTGGTCCGCCACTCATATGTTTTATTTTGCCTGCCATGCTGAACACCATGGGCACTACACACGACAGCCCAAAACCTGCCATCATAAAACCCAGTCCGGTAGTAATGATATAAGGGAAAATGGCAGCCAGTAACAAGCCTACCAGGATAAACAATCCACTGTATTTCAAAACGGCTTTTACGCCAAAACTGTTTGCCAGTTTATCGCCCGAAAACCGGCCCAGCGTTACCGCCACCATATAAAAGGCATAACCGGCTGTGGCTATTTCTTTGGAAGTATGCACAGCTTTCTTCAGGTAAATGGCGCTCCAGTCGTACATGGTTCCTTCGCAGGCCATAGCGGCAAAACACATAAAACCCAGTTTCAGCAGGGCCTTATCGGGCATCCTGAATTTTGTTTTTTGCAGCCGCTCATGTGGTTGCGGTTGCTGGTGTACGCTGTCCTTAAAGAAAAAAATGCAAAGCGTGGTCAGCAACATACATACACTCAAAAAGTGCCAGCCGGGTTGTATGCTGAAGGAAACAAGCAACGAACCAAGGGCGGCAGCGGCAAAACCGGCCACACTCCAAATAGCATGAAAGGTGGCAATGATAGAGCGGTCGTATAGTTTTTGTACGCCAATAGATTGGGCATTGGCCGAAATGTTGAACAGGTTGCGGGAAGAACCAAAGAAAAACAAACACAACACCAGTTGCCAGGTTTCATGGGCAAATCCAACCAGGCACAACATGATGTTGAACATTACCGCACCAATGAACATGATGTAACGGCTGCTGAAGCGGCGTAATAAATAACCGGTCACCGGCAGCGTGCTCATCAACCCTGCGGGTAATGCAAAAAGAACGGCCCCAAGCTGTCCTTCACTCAAATGTAAATTCTGTTGAATGGTGGGAATGCGGGAAGCCCAGGAGGAGAATCCAAAACCTGAAACAAAAAAGAAAACAGCGGTTGCAATACGGTTTTTTACCGGTGATGGGCTGTTGGTTGCACTAGTCATATCAAGTATAGAACGAGATTAATTGTTCAATCAATTTTTTAATGTGCCAGTTCCAAGTTCCAGGTTCCGGGTTTCAAGAACTCTGAACTCTGAACTTGAAACTTTGAACTAAGCCGTAGCCGCAATCACCGATTTCCTGTCAAACAAAATTTGTTTGCGATAACCAGTAGGGCTAATGCCTTTGTATTTTTTAAAGATGCGGTTCAAATGGCTTTCGTCGGTGAAATGTAATTCAAAGGCAATCTCGTTAATACGCATATCGCTGTGCACCAATCGTGCTTCAACCAACCTGAGCTTGTAGTTGGTGATATAGGTTTGTAAGGTTTCGCCGGTATGCTTTTTAAAATATTCGCTGAGGTAATTGACAGAGATCTGAAAGGCGTTGGCAATTTGCTCGGCCTTTAACAATTCAGGTTTATAAATATTGGCCTGTACATAATGAATGATCTTTAAAGTAGTGTCATCATTATTGGCATCAGGCTTCATTCGCTTGGGCACCTTAATATAGATGTTGCGGGCTACAATAGAGATCAGGGTGTTCACGATCTGGTGAATGATCTCCTGGTGGTAAGGTTCTTTATTGATGTGTTCCTTTATCAATCCTTCAATCAATGCTTTCACCAGCACGCGATCGCTCATGCCTTTTAAAATGCAGCCCGGGGAGTGTGTGGTGTTATGGAAAATGTATTCCAGTTTATTGATCCATTCTTTTTGCAGGCTGTTGGCCTGTTCGTTTTGCGACTTGAAATAAATGTCATTAAAACGGATCAAAAAGAATTTTGTAGTTGTTTTAACAGTTACTTTATGCATGTCTTGCGGGGTAAGCAAGAAAAGATGCCCGTTGTTATACTCGAATTTATTTTTATTAATGCAGTGAGTGCCAGTACCGTCAATGATGTAAACCAATTCAAAGAAGTTGTGCTTGTGGGCGGGTTTCAGCACTTCATCGGTTTCTTTATAAACGATCTCAAAGGGGTGGTGCAGGTGTTCTACGTTCATACCTGTAAAAGTACAGAATAAACCCAAAATTGTACAAGTGAATATCCAGCAGGTATTTGCAATTTTACAGTCCTATAGCAAACATGTATATCCTGAATAATCGTCCAATCGTTGATAACCTGCCTGATAAACAAAGGGGCAAACATAACGACCCTGCTACGATGCAGCCATTAAAATCAGATTAAAAAAGCGAAGTATATATTCTTCTTTCAGGAAGAAATGTTCCTTCGTTAACGCTCAATTAACAACCAAACATGTTCTTACGCAAAAGAACCCAAAAAAGTACCATGCGGATTAATGCACTCCCGGCTATTGCTATAATAGGATTCGTATTACTGGGCACTCAGGGAAACGCAACCGCCCAATCAACTCAATCGTTGACATTATCCGACGCTATTAATACCGGATTAAAAAATTATCAAAGTATACAAGCGAAACGCAGTTACCTGAACGCTTCAACTGCATTGGTGCAAAATACCCGCAATGAGTATTTGCCCAACGTCATCGCTTCGGTGCAACAGGATTTTGGTAACATCAACGGTCAATACGGTCCACTGGCGGCAATAGGCGGCGTGGCTGGTGTTTCATCAAGCGGTCCTGTAAGCCCTTCTCAAAACTGGAATTCTTCCTTTGGTGGTTTATATTTTTTAAATACCAACTGGGAAGTATATTCATTTGGCCGGCTTAAATCCAAGATTAACCTGGCTACTGCACAGGTGCAACGCGATTCAGCCGATCTGATGCAGGAACAGTTTGTACAAAGCGTAAAAATTGCCGGTGCTTATTTGAACCTGCTCACCGCACAACGTTTGTTGAAAACGGCGGAATCAAATCTTGACCGGGCGGTGTATGTAAAGGATGTGGTTATTGCGCGTACCCGTACCGGTTTAAATGCCGGGGTTGATTCTTCCATTGCCAATGCAGAAGTATCGCGGGCACGACTGGCCATCATTGATGCACGCAACAGCGAGCTGCAATACCGTAACCTGCTGGCGCAGTTGCTAAACGTACCACCGGCTGAGTTTAGCCTGGATACCACCTATATTAATAAGGCGCCCGGTGAAACCAATACCAATGTGGCCGTTTCGCAAAACCCACAGGTAAAGTTCTTTCAGGCACGCATCAACCAAAGTGATTATACTGCTGCGTACCTTAAAAGAAGCATTTTACCAGGTTTGAATCTGTTTGGTATTATTCAAACCAAAGGCTCCGGGTTCGACTACACATATTCACCTACCAATCCTAAATATTCACAGGATTATTTTGAAGGCATAAAACCCACCCGCACCAACTATGTGGCAGGTATTTCCATTGCCTGGAATATTACCAGCATCGCGAAAATAAGAAACCAGGTAAAAGCCCAACAGTTCCTTACCGAAGCCTACAAAAATGAATATGAGCTGGTGACCACCCAGTTACAGGACCAGTTGGTGCTGGCCGATCAGCGCATTCAGAACAGTTTGCAAAGTGTGCAGGAAGTACCGGTGCAATACAAGGCCGCTTCGGATGCCTATTTGCAAAAAAGTGTTTTATATAAAAATGGATTGACCAATATCGTTGACGTACAACAGGCGCAATATGCATTGAACCGGGCCGAAGCTGATAATAACGTGGCCTATATTAATGTATGGCAGTCGTTGTTGTTGAAAGCTGCCGCCTCCGGTGATTTTGATCTGTTTGTTAAACAAGTAAAGTAAGTTACTATTCCCTAAATAGAGATTATGAATCTGATTAGATTAGCATTACGGAAACCTATAACGATACTGGTGTTGGTAGCGGGGTTGTGCTTTTTTGGTGTTAGCGCGGTACGCAATATCAAAATAGATATCTTCCCTTCGCTCGATCTGCCGGTTATTTATATTTCCCACCCATTTGGTGGTTATACCCCTACCCAAATGGAAGCCTTCTTTGGAAAGAACTATGTGAACCTGTTGTTGTATGTATCTGGCGTAAAGAGCATTGAAACAAAAAATATACAGGGTCTAACGTTAATGAAGCTGTCCTTTTATCCCGGAACCAATATGGCCCAGGCTGCAGCGGAGGTCAGCGCGTATACCAACCGTGCGCAGGCCATCTTCCCCAATGGATCGCAGCCGCCGTTCATTCTGCGGTTCGATGCCTCTACCTTACCGGTGGGGCAGCTGGTATTAAGCAGCCCTACCCGTAATAATAACGAACTGTTAGACCTGGCGAACGTATATGTGCGTTCTGCCTTTACCTCCATTCCCGGCCTGGTTTCGCCTGCGCCATTTGGTGGTAACGTGCGTACCATTGTAATTAAAGCCGATCCTGAGTTGCTGCGGGCACACAATATGACGCCCGATCAGCTGGTGGCGGCCATCCGCATCAATAACCAAACAACGCCTTCGGGTAACGTGCGTATTGGTGATAAAATGTACATTACCCCAACCAATACCCTTATTAAAACCGTAAAGGATTTTGAAAACATTCCTTTATTTAAGGGTGGCGTACAAAACGTGTATTTGCGGGATGTGGCTACGGTAGAAGATGGTGCTGATATAACTTCCGGTTATGCGCTGGTAAATGGAAAACGCTCGGTTTATCTGCCTATTACCAAAGCGGCCGATGCCAGTACCTGGGAAGTGGTGCAGAACCTGAAAAAAGCCTTACCAAAATTTCAGGCACAGTTGCCCGATGATGTAAAGCTGTCGTATGAGTTCGATCAGTCGGTATATGTAATTAACGCGGTAAAGAGTTTGATCTCGGAAGGCGCTATTGGCGCTATTCTTACCGGTTTAATGGTTCTGTTGTTCTTGGGCGATGCCCGCGGCGCATTGATTGTGATCCTGACCATTCCTACTTCCATTATATCAGGCGTGTTGTTCCTGTCGCTGTTCCATCAAACCATCAACATCATGACGCTGAGTGGTCTTTCACTCGCCATTGGGATATTGGTCGATGAATCGACGGTGACCATAGAAAATATACACCAGCACTTTGCCATGGGCAAGTCGAAGGCCACGGCCATCTGGGATGCGTGTAAGGAAATTGCCTTTCCCAAATTGCTGATCCTGTTGTGTATTCTGGCGGTTTTTGCGCCGGCGTTCACCATGGGCGGTATACCGGGTTCTTTGTTCCTGCCGCTGGCCCTGGCCATTGCCTTCTCCATGATCACTTCTTATTTCCTGGCGCAAACATTTGTGCCCATTCTGGCTAACTGGATCATGAAAGCGCATCCTGTAAATCATGGTACCCAGCAGCAAATGCATGCAGCCGTTGCCGGCGATCATGATACGTGGGACCAAAAGAAAATGCTGCTGGAAAAAGAAGAGAAGGACCTTACGCGGTTTGAAAAACTGCGGAACCGTTTTCTGCGCTTCCTGGGCCGCTTATATGTTGTGCGTAAACCGGTGGTAATTGCTTATGTAGTGCTGGTAAGTGGCGCCGCAGTGTTGTTGCTGAACAGCATTGGCCGCGACGTATTACCCCGTACCAATAGCGGACAATTTCAGTTGCGGTTACGCGCACCAGAAGGTACACGTATAGAACGTACGGAAGGGTATATGCTGAAAGCGTTGGCTAACCTGAATGAACTGGTGGGCAAAAAGAATATTTCCGTTACCTCGGCTTATATAGGTCAACACCCCGCGTTGTTCAGTACCAGCCCCATTTACCTGTTTATGCCTGCTCCCAATGAAGCAGTAGTACAGGTTCAATTGGATGAAGACTATGAAGAAGACCTGGATAAGCTGAAGGAAAGGATCAGACAGAAACTGGGCGCCACTATGCCGGAGATCAAACTGTCATTCGAACCTATTCAGTTAACCGATAAGATCCTGAGCCAGGGTTCACCTACACCTATTGAGGTGCGTTTGGCGGGCAGAAATAAAAAGCAGAATGAAGCGTATGCCCAAAAGGTAATTGAGAAATTAAAAGCCATTCCGTATTTACGCGATGTACAGTTGGGCCAGAGTACCAAATACCCAGCTATCAATATAAATATAGATAGAAACAGGGCGGCGCAACTGGGTGTAGATGTCAGCGATATTTCCCGCTCCCTGATCACCTCTACCTCCTCATCGCGGTATACTGAAAAGAATGTGTGGGTAGATGAAAAATCGAACCTGTCATACAGTGTAATGGTGTATGTGCCTGAGAATAAAATGACCAGTCTGAACAGCATAGGTGAGATACCGGTATTAACCAATCAACCACGGCCGGTATTAAGTGATGTGGCCACTATAAACACCGACACAACATACGGCGAAAACGACAACCTGGGCGCCATGCCGGTGTTGAGTGTTACTGCCAATATAAATAATAAAGACCTTGGTTCGGCAGCCCGTGATGTACAGAAGGCCCTGCAGTCGATGGGTGAATTACCCCGCGGGTTATCCATTGAACCAATAGGTTTAACCAATGTATTGACCGATACGCTGGATAGTTTGCAGAGTGGTTTGCTGGTTGCCATTGTGGTGATCTTCCTGATGCTGGCTGCCAACTTCCAATCGTTTAAAGTATCATTGGTGATCCTGGCCACCATTCCGGCGGTAATTTTAGGATCGCTGATCATGCTTACATTAACCGGTTCAACCCTTAACCTGCAATCGTATATGGGTATCATTATGTCGGTGGGGGTGTCAATCGCCAACTCGGTGCTGTTGATCACCAATGCCGAGCACCTGCGCCTGCACAATGGTAATGCGTGGGAGTCGGCAAGGGAAGCGGCTGCGCTGCGGTTACGTCCCATTTTGATGACCACCATTGCAATGGTGGCGGGTATGATCCCGATGGCATCCGGTTTGGGTGAAGGTGGTGACCAGGCTTCTCCGTTGGGACGCGCCGTAATTGGCGGGTTGATCGCCTCTACCTTTGCGGCCCTGTTTATTCTGCCCA
>CBIMFG010000055.1:0-10047 GCA_966243125.1 uncultured Niastella sp. | reverse complement strand
TTCTTTTATTTTACCATAACTAACAAAAGGAAATGTTTTTCGAAAAAAAGAATCATTGCTGAAAGCCCAGGCCATACCAATGGCTCCAAAACTTTCAAACCTCTTATTGGTACGAATACGATTAGATGCTTCCCTTCTACCGGTTACATTCAGCTGGAATTTATTCTCGAATTGAATCCCTGCCCGCAAAAAATATCCCCGGTATTTATAATTGCCATTATTGATTGCAACAATATTACTGGCTAATGATGCGGTTTGGCCTATAGTATCAACAGCCTGATTTCTTACATCCTGCACGGTGGTTCTGGCCAGCACTGTTAATAAAAATTTATTAATTGAACGGGTAAGCTCCAGCTGAGGCTCACTGATCAAACTTTTATACGAATACCCTGACCAATAAGTACTCCCCAATGATAATGCGCCGGAAGAAAACGGTTGGGTTCGCCCTGGCAAAAAAATTGATTCACGTGCCTGCAGTTTGTTATAACCCACGTTATAAGAAAAACGCACCCCCGGATAAAGCCGGTAACTTAACCGGTACTTAAAAACATAACCCAACGAAAGGGAACCGCTGTCTGATACTACATTGTTTAATGCCGGAATATTAGGCGGCAGGTATA
This sequence comes from uncultured Niastella sp., assembly GCA_966243125.1. Taxonomy (GTDB): domain Bacteria; phylum Bacteroidota; class Bacteroidia; order Chitinophagales; family Chitinophagaceae; genus Niastella. The sequence goes on along the minus strand of CBIMFG010000055.1, from coordinate 9,427 downwards.
AAGTAACAAGGCCATTAACGCCAGCATTGTTATTACTTTTGGCACACAACCCCAGCGCGTCGAGTGATAACCTTTTATTTTTAGAATTATAAGTAATATGACCGTGTAAAGACTGTTTATAAAAATCCACCTTATTCAGAAAAGCCGTTTCCTGATTATAGCCACCTGAAAAATAATATTGCAGCCGGGACAATCCCCCCGAACAAGCTGCTTGTAAATTTAGTTTGTGGGTATTTGTTGTAACCAGCGCTTTTCTGAAATCTGTATTGTGCAGGGTGTCCCATTCCAACAGATCTGGCGCCGTTAATGGAGAAGGCAATAAATTATCATGCAACCAGGCTTCCCTTCTGGCTTCCAGGTATTGCTGTACATTCAACATCCGTGGCACTCTGTTTACCTGGCCAATGCCAGCCCAGGCCTTTGCTTCCAGCGTAGGTTTTCCGGGTTTGCCATGTTTAGTATTGATCAATACGATCCCGTTCGCCCCTCTGCTGCCATAGATTGCTGATCCTTCTGCATCTTTTACCACTTCTACACTTTCAATATCATCTACATTGATACTCGATAACGCATTTCCTTTTTGCGCTACCGATGAACCACTATTTGCCCCAAAGGGAAAACCATCTACTATAAATAAAGGATCGTTATAGGCCATTTGTCCGGGGTTTACGCCAATAGATGATGCCCCACGCAATTGCATTTTGTAAGCCGATCCGGGCGCTCCACTTGTTGGTGTAATTAGCAAACCAGCTATCCATGCTTGCATTGACGACATCAACCCGCGCTCATGCGACTGTTTTGAACCTAAAAAACCATGAGATACAAGGTATTTATTATGTACCATTTGCGAATATCCCAAGCGCATAACTTTTACAAGATTATCAACTCCCGTCGGCAGCTTTACCACCATAAAGGATTTACCTGCATACTTTACTTTCACAGTTTCGCACCCTACATAAGAAAAAGACAAAATATCGCCATATGCCAGATCATACAGAAAAAATTCGCCGGTTTCGGTTGTAGAAGATAAAGGCGTATTGTTTTTATAAATAGTTACATTCGCAAGTGGTTCCCCGTTTTCACTTATTATTTTCCCTTCAACAGCCTTCATTCTGATGAACACAATTTTATCCATCACTTCGTATACGTATGGCCTGTTTTTAAATAAAAGATCAAGCAAAGGGAGAATCAGTATATTCTCAACGTTGATCGAAAACGTTTCTTTACTGTCAAAAATGGAAGACCTGGTACAAAACGCAAAACCTGTTTGCCTCATAATACGACCAAGCACTTCATGCATTGTTACATTTTTCATATTTAATGTAACAGTTTGTGCATGACCATCCCTGCCCCACAACAGCAGGATCGCTTCCATAAAAATAAATATCATTACCGCTTTACACATGGCGCAATAAACCCTGGTTAGTTAGTTTTTTTGTACCACCTGTATTACATTACCCTTCTTCCGAAAGGTACAGTTGCCGTCTTTGGCAAAGCCCCTTATTAAACTTTCATAGTCCATTGAACGGGGCAACATCATCGATACTTTACTTTGTTTATCTCCTTTATATTCTATTGGCTGCCCATACCACAATTCCAATTCTCTTAAAACGTTTTTAATAGGCACATAAGAGAAATAAAAAGAATCATTTTTCCAGGCTATCGCATCTTTTACATCTTCCTCCTTGCTAACATTAATTTCACGTTTACTTACCATCGCCGCTTCTCCCGGTTTCATGCTGACGGTTTTCCCCCCACTTTCCACTTTTACCGAACCCTCAAACAGGGAGGTTTTTATTATAGGAGAATAACTATAAGCGTTAACATTAAAAGTAGTACCCAATACAGTTATCTTTTGATGAAGACCTATATCTGTTTTTACATCTACCGTAAAAGGAACCTTTTTATTATCCAGCACCATAGGTTTAATATTAAAGCATGCCTCACCCCTCATGGAAATACTTCTATGCCGAATTGAATCGCAAAAAAAATAACGAATGGAAGAATATTCATTTAAGCAAACCGTGCTCTCATCGGGTAACTTCACCATATACTGTTTGCCTTGAGGAACATAGATCCAATTAAAAACAGGCCGTCCTTTATAGTAAGGTCCGTTTTGCTTACGCACATAGCGTAACATGCCTTTCCCTACAAATAGCTTATAACCACCTTGATCGGGTAATTCTGTAATAGCTATAGTATCAAGCGAAACCTGGCGACCATCATCCAACTCAAGTATAACACCGCTAACTATTGGCACCCCATTTCGTTCAACAGATTTATAAATAGATAATAATAACGCCATTACACCTGCTATTATCAGCGCTGCTGCTGCAGTAATTCTTAGCCGGCGAAGCTTTTTTTTCTTCAGGATAGCAATATGCTGCACTTTAGAGGCTTCCAGTTGTATTTTTTCTAATTCCAGCACCACCTCTCTCCACAGTTCTTCAGGAGCAAATTCAGCAAACAAAACTATTTTCACTAATTCAGGCTCTTCAAATTGCTTCAATTGTTCGTGTAATTCAGTTTTCAGTTCGTCACTTAATCCCTCTTCTAAATATTTCATCACAAGCTGCTGAAACCGGTTGTTATCTGATGTCAACGCAAATGCTTTTTGGGGTTAACTATAAAAAGAATTTTCCTGATACTATTTTTCGCAGTGTCTTGAAAGCTTTCGCTTTCTGGTTCCTTACAGTTTGTTCACTTAAGTGCATTTCTGCTGCAACTTTTTTCGATGAAAGCTCTTCATAATATAACATTCTTACTATCTTTCTTCGCTGTTCAGGCAGCTTCTCTATTTCCTCATAAATCAACTTCATAAAATCCTTTTCTTCATAACTACCGGGTGAATTTTCTTCACTGCTTTTTTGAGGACATACTATATACGCCCTGCATATATTGTCAACGGCCAACTGTAACAGGGATTTTATTTTTTCTTCATCATCAACCTGGTCTTCCTCCTCCATTACTTTTGAAAATGCTTCTCTTACAATCTCATCCCGCTTCTTTGAATCGATTATGTCATATGCCTGAGCTATATATCTATAGAACAGGTCATAATAAGGGCTGTCCGCCTCGGTCAGGGCTTTATGCAATGAAATATTCATTCGTTTAAGGTGTTGCTGCATCCATAAAACACCCAATAATTTCAAATTGGTCATAAAACCAGAAAAATATTTTCTCACCCGATGGTTACAGCCTTAAAACGCCAAAAGCCTCCCCCAGCTGACCCGGGGAAGGCTTTTGTTTACTTGCGTAATATGAACGCTATAAATATTTAACCATGCGCATTAATGGCATTGGTAAGAACTTTGAAGATCACTTCAGACATTTGTTTATCATAGAACTGCAACAACAATTCGGTATCCTGTTTCTGCAATCCGATGCCATCATTATAAGTATCGAATGAATGCAATTGAGTAAATGGGATGGCAAAGGATTGCTGCCGGGCAGAAAACACTACGCCTTTATTTGTGATGGCAAAGATGCCAGGCAGGTTATCCATTACATGTTCCCTGATGGGCGAATTTCTGCTTGAACCTAATTGATACGATACGCCCTTTGTAACTCTAAGACCTTCCCTGCTGCTCTGACTGAAATACCCGGTGGTATTGGTTCTGGCAAAAATGAAATTGGAGCTTATTTCCCAATAAGCTACTTCGTCATGCTGTATAGCAATTGCAGGCTGTTTACATTGCGGTAAATAACCTTGCTCCAGTGCATTTAATAAAACGAGGTAATAATAGTCTTCCTTTAGTTTTTTATCAAGCGTAGCCTGCCTGATATCTATACCCAGGGTTTGCGCCAGCTGCTGTAAGGTTTGTTGCTCATCAGCAGTTACCATTTTATCGGCAATGGCATCCTTCACCGCACTTTCATATAACTCCAACGCGTTTTGCTGATTAATGCGGGTCACTTCTTCATCAGAAACATTCAGTTCTTTTGCAAACAGTTCTATCTCCTGTATTTCTTCTTCAGATAAATGATTATCGGCCAGTTTTTGTTTTGAAAGCCCGGTAACCGCATTTTTCGCGTACTTGCTTTTAATGGTATTGATAGCCGAATCGGACAACTGAAAATACGTTTTTATTTTCGTCAGCACCTTTTTCTCCTCTTCAGTGATGGCATAATCCTGAATAACATCCTGCAGGTGTTTTTCATAGATCTCTAATCCCAGCGATTGCAATTTAGCCGGATCGGCCTTTTTGCTATTGGTACTGTTATAATTATTGAAGTGTGATTCCCAGTTATTGTAGTTATCATTTCTGATAGCTTCAACTAACTTGTTATGAGATGAAAAAAGATTTTTGAACATGGGATGAGTTTTATCATTTATCAGGCACAGTCTTATTCACCTTTTACTATGGGTCTTGCAGCATCGGTGATCCATTCGCTCCACGAACCTGCGTATAATTTGGGAATGGGATAACCTGCGTATACAAACAGCAATACGTTGTAGGCTGCAGTTACACCTGAGCCGCAGTAAAACACTACATTGCCTTTTGCATATTCTTCTTTAAAATGCGCTTTATATACAGCGGGTTCGGCTACTCCTTCTGCACCTATTTTTGCATTGAATGGTTTTGAGATTGCAGTGGGAATGTGACCAGCCACCGGATCTATGGTTTCATTTTGACCAGCATACCTGTCGGCAGTGCGGGAATCAATAAGACAGGTATTACCTGCTTCAATAGCGGCCAGTACTTCCGTTGCAGAGGCCAATAAGTTATCATTAAAACTAGCAACACACTCTTTTGCCTGTGCAGGTTTTATCTCATCTGTCAAAGGATACCCAGCTGCTGCCCATGCACCTTTTCCGCCATTTAATACCGCAACTTTTTCATGCCCGGCCCAGCGTAATAACCACCACAACCTGGCGGCAGCCATAAAGCCGGCAGTGGCATCATATGCTACTACCTGTACATTTTTATCGATACCCAATCGGGAAAATAATTTTACCAGTGCGTCCTTTTGCGGCAATGGGTGCCGGCTGGTCTTGCCAGTTATAATTGCTCCGGATAAATCATCGTGCAGATCGGCATACAAAGCACCGGGGATATGTGCTTTATTATATTCTGCAGAACCCCAGTTTTTATCTGCCAGCGAATAACTACAATCAATAAAGAGGAAGTTAGGATTGTTCAGATTTTCAGCTGCCTCTTTCGGTTGGATAAATGTTGTATAGCTCATATGGCTACAAAACAACTACTTTCTTCCTAATATCCCAAAATTCAGTATAATGAATTAATTATTAATACAATAGCTATTGTTCCATTTTTTTTACTTCTTCTATTATTTTATCCACTTCGGTAGAAGGTATTTTTACCGGCATCGTTAATATGGTAATAACCATTTTATGTACACCCGTTGTATCTCCTGCTTTTTTGTACAGCTTTAATAAATCATACTTAGGTGCAAACCTGTTTGGCAAATAACCACAAAGCCACTGCCTGGTTTCAATAGCGGCTGCATAGTTGCCTGCCTGCTCATAGGCCGTAGCTAACGCATCCATAGTACTGCGGCTTATAAAGTATTGTTTTGCTTTTTCAAGTGTTTTAACGGCGGCTTCAGCCTGACCGTTTTCTAACTGCCACTGACCGTATTCTGTAAGAAATTTTCCATCTGTCCCCAACGTTTTAATGGAGGCTTCCCTGGCAGTACGCCAGCTTTCAGCAGCGCTCCATTTTTGATAGCAGACAAGGGTGGTGCAGGCAGCCACACCAAACAAGAGAACAGGTATTATAACACCGCGTCGCATAGGGCTGGGTTTTATTGAAATTATTGCGGTGGCGGCAAAACAAATTGCCAGCAATACCAACAACACATTCACGTGAAAGGAGTAAGTAGTAAATGCGGTAGCCAGTAAAACAACCAGGGTGGCTTTTATGGCCGATAAAAGCCCGGCATGCTCAACAGAGCGGGTTCTAAAAAACCAAACTAATAACAACGCAAAACCTGCAAAACCAATGAGGCCTATGGTTTCAAATAACTGAAAATACTCGTTGAAAATAATATAGCTTTCCCCTGCACTTAAAAAATAGGCTTCGGGTGCATGCGGGTTGTTTACAAAATACTGCGCCTGCCATTGCGGGTAATACCAGCTAAACCGGCCAATACCGGTTCCGGTAAAAAAATGGTCACCTATATGCTGACCTGCTATTTCCCATTTCATGACCCGGCCAAAGGCTGAGGCCTTTTTTAAAAAGAACAAATACCAGGCGGCAGAGGAAACAACAACAATCAAAAAACCAATACCGGTAGAAATTGCCCATTTAGGCAGGCGCTGTAACCAGGCTTTTACAATGCGGCCGCAGGTAAATAAACATTGGCTTAGTATAGCAGCAACCACTCCAATAATTGCTGACCGGGATTGGGAGCGGTAAATAATAAAGCCAATAAAAACCACGATCGTTATAAAAAAAATAACTTTTAGCCACCTTGTCAACTTGCCTGAGCGCTGCAAAACAAAATAGTATAATAAAGGCAAATGAATAACCAGGTAACAGCAAAACACCCCTGAATTTTGCAGGCTGCCCTGCAGGTTCAATTGCCCAGCATGAAACAACAATCCCTCCATTTGTTGAAAGGCCAGCCCAAGCTGCCACAGCAGCATTACAATCAAAAAATAGGGGAAGACTGCAATAACGCGGGCGGGAAGAAATAGCAGACACACAAACAACAGGAACGACGAAAGAACTACCGTGTAATATTCATTGGCAAAACTATAGCGATCTGAAAAAAGGGAAAAGAGCAATAATAAGGTCACTATAATCATCCCTCCATATTGGATCTTGTTATTGTCCTTTCTAAAAATGTTTAATGCTGCAATGAGGGCAAAACCCGCAACAGCTACAAAAGCGAAAAAATATTGACCGTTTATTTCAGTTTCAAAATTAAATGCAAACCGGTAATAAAATGCAGCATAGCCATACAATACGGTAACCGTACAGATGGCAATAGCAGCAGTAATGTATTGAATGATCTTATTCAACTCGTTTCTTTTAGTGATGTTTACCACCAGATCTGCATCCCATTGGTATAAGTGAACATCCTTTCTTCTACCCCGCCACTGTTGCAACGCAACCAGTACAGGCCATTGGAAGGAATGTCTTTGAAATAGAGGGAGTAGTCACTGGCCACCTGTATGCCCAGTGAAGACCAGTTGGCGCCATCCCAAAAAAACAACTCGTATTCATTTCCGGGTATAATGCCGTTGGTGTCGTTCCGCGGGCAAAACCGTATTGACCTAACACGTTTAGATACACCCGCTCCCAGGTCAATGCCAATCCACCCATTCCTGTTTCTCGAATTTTGATAATAACTGGCCAGGTCGTTGTCGAAGGCCTTGTCAATTTCATGTCCCTCAATTCCATCGATGCCTATGGGAAGCCCCTTAAGCGTTTTACCCTGCTCATCCAGAAATTGAACCTCCGCAATATTATCGGGCTCAAATTTGGCAGTATCTGAAGCCACGTACCGGAAATAACGAAATTTACCGGCACCTGCAGCAGCTACGGTGTTTACAAAAAAGGGATAATTAGGTATAGTATATAAAACGGTAGCCTTTTTAAATCCAGGATCATTGGAAGCTTCAAACCTGCCCCCTTTTAAGATCTCGGTATGGTAAGCCGTATAAGTATATAACGGATATTTCCGCAACAACTGTACATTTTGATTCTTTTCTACATCAACCTGAATGGTATGCATCTTTTGCGATGAGTCAACATAAAAAGGCGCGCCCATAGACCAGTGCATGCCGTCATGGAATACGGTTGGCAAATAAACGATATTAGTACCCACCGCCTCAAATGAAACATTACCACTGCCCATGCTGGTTATAGCCACCGGTTGCCAACCTACCGGATCGAAAACACAGAGGTAAGCCACTTTATACTTATTAAAACTACTGTCAAGCGGAAGCTTTACGTTGGTTGTTGTTATATATTCCTTCGTAACATCTTTAAGGTTGGTTTGCCTGAATTCGGGCGAGATAAAATCCTGCGGAACCTGTTTGTTGATGTTCAACAATGCTGTAGACTGGGAATAGGTAAACCGGTAAACTTTTGGTATGGTAATCACATTCTGAATATAAAGTCCCTTGGGTACTTCGCCGGGCAGGAATAAATGCCTGGTTTCACTAAATTCGGTTGAGAAGTCAACCAGGTGCCAGGTATTTTTTTGTACATTCTCGTTGGTGATCAGTTGCAAACTATCAAAATTACCAACGAGGTGCGGCAGATTATGCCGGTTGTTGGTACTGCCCCAGTGCATGATATAATCGTAGCCAACAGGCAGCCCTACTGCCCGCATAGCGCTGGCTGCAAAAAAAGAAGTCATTTCACAACTCCCTATCCTGCCTTTTACCACATCGCCGATACTTTGATTAAACGGGTAATATTTATTGATCTTCAAATTAAAACTGGTTGACGTATTAAGATGCCAGTTCATATGGTAGAAAACTTCTTTGGCATCTTCCGGCTTCCAACAACTGGCAGCCAATCTTGCATACTTCCGGTAAAACCAGGGCCGCCAGGTTTCAGCCCTTTCCTTCCTGGTGCGGTAGGGAAGAATGTATTCGCAAAAGTCTTCAAATGAAACCTTTTTGCCCCAGGGCGCATGCTTCCAGGCCTTAAAAGCAACATCAATATTATTGATCAGGTAATTGGCAGAAATTATTTTGCTGTCATAGAGCTTATCGGCATTCCCCTCTATCGGCCATCCGTGCCTGGTTACAAATGAATCACAAATTTGCAGTTTATCTTCATTGGTCAACGTTTCCCGTACATACGATAACGTATCAATGATAGCAAACATAGCCGAAAAAGTGTCGATCCCCTTACCATAATAACCATACTGATAGGGCATATTCACTATTAAAAAACGGGCGGCCCGTAATTTTAAACTGTCGGCAGGTTTTGAATAATGATCCAGCACCTTTTGTAATTCACTTTTATTATTGCCGGCAAAACGCAATGCTTCATTCAGTGCAGGATCGCCATTTTTACAACTGCCTATACAACCGGTGATCAACGCCGCAACGATTAATTTTTTTAGCATATCCAGCTTAGTTATCCTGTTTAATAGCTTTGTAAATAACTCCTCCATAAAGATCATTGACGGGCGCCTTACCAAACCAGCCTTCTACAGAATGGCCGCCATCTGAAGAATACCTCAACACATACCGGCCAGGTTTTAAATACATTCTGTGCCGGACCGTGAAGGATGGAACGCCCTGTGTTGTGTCAGGAGGCATCTTCCAGATCATATCCCCGACATTGGCATTTTCGATCCAGCACTTGTCTTTCGTTATAGCCCCGCTCTTGTTCTTGCAATTGTCGTTGACCATAAACAAAAAATACAGATACTCGCTGTCATACATGGACTTGAATTTGCCGAAGTTGTTGAAGCGGCTTACCTTATTCTGATA
>CBIMFG010000054.1:0-10079 GCA_966243125.1 uncultured Niastella sp. | reverse complement strand
ATTTGGGGACAAAAGGTGATCAGTAAAGGGTTTGACCTGCCTTTTACCGTAGGAGTGAGTGTTCAGTATGTATGGCAGGAATCAGACATCATCATCGATAACTTACAGGTTGGGTTTAACAATGGTCCCAAACGAAATTGCGATGACCTCATCCGGTTCGATAAAGCTACTGCTACTACCAATGGCGTCAACATACGGCCCGATTTCTGGATCTTTCCCTTTTTGAATGTATATGGTATACTGGCAAAGTCGCACAATGAAACAGCGGTACAATGCGGACTATATGTACCCGACAGCAGCAACAACTGGAAGAAAATAACAGACATTAATACAAAAGCCGATTTTGATGCCACCACTGTAGGCTTTGGGTTAACCCCAACTTTTGGTATAGGCGGGTTCTTTATGGCGTTCGACATGAATTTTTCATGGTCAGATATTGAGGAGTTGGATAAGCCCGCCTATATTTTTATTCTGGGCCCGCGCATTGGAAAAAATTTCAAGTTCAAAGAGGAGCGAAACCTGGCAGTATGGGCAGGCGGGTTTCGCGTGCATATGAACAGCGGCACCAGCGGCTCCTTAAGTACAGCCGATCTGTTTCCTACCGGTCAATGGCAACAAAAAATAGACAGTGGTTATCATAAAGTAGCCAGCAGCCAGCAACAGGTAAATGCCTGGTGGAACAGCCTTTCATCCCGAGACCAACAAAACCCGGTGAACAAAGCCAAATACGCTACTGCCAATGCCGCGTTGGATAAAGCAGGCCAGCTGCTCGATGGCGCTTCACAGGCGGCCAGCACGCTGGGTAATTCAACCGTGCAATATTCCCTTGATAAACGCCCCAAAGACAAATGGAATTTTTTGATTGGGGCACAATTTCAACTCAATAAACATGTACAGCTTAGGGCTGAATACGGTTTTCTCAGCAGCAGAAAACAATTCATTGGCGGTTTACAATACCGGTTTGGATTTTAATAAATACTAAAATAGCACTTATGAAAAAATATACACTTTTGATCATTGTACACGTAATAGCGGTTGTTGCTTATTCGCAGGAAACCAGAATAAACCTGTATGGTAATTATGTGTTCGACGACCGGGTAGAAAGCTACTACAGCTCAACCAATTATTTTAATGGCCTCATTGTAGGTGGCGGCATGTGGGGGCTTGGGCTTGAATTTAAAGTACATGATGAATATGGGTTGGAGTTCCTGTATCACCGGCAGGATACCAAGGCCACGGTTCACTATTATGACCTGGCTTCGGTTGGCGACAAGGATGGTGATGTTGACCTGGGCATAAACTGGATCATGGCCGGGGCTACGCGTTACCTTAATGAAAAAATAAGTCTGTAACCCTTTTCCGGCATGATGCTTGGCGTGGCCATCATTGATGGCAAAAACCCTGATAATGGAACCTCACAAAGCGCTACGAAATTTGCCTGGGGTTTTCGGTTGGGCACCAATGTGCTGGTAAGCGAGCGCCTGGGCTTTAGGTTTCAGGCGCAACTACAAAGCGCTACGCAGGCAGCAGGTGGTGGTTTGTATTTTGGTACCGGCGGTGCAGGCGTTGGCGTTACCACCTATAGCAGTATGACGCAGTTTGTATTGGGGGGTGGCGTATTTCTGAGGCTGGGCCACCCTGATCCTAAACCAACCAGACACCCCTGAGAAAATGTGCGAATGTGCTAATGTGATAATGTGATAATGTGATAATGCGATAATAATGAGGTAATGGGCTGGTTATATAAATATAAAACCATGAATAAAGCATTTTTGGCGGGCATTATAATTTATTGCTCCGCTTGTAATTCCGTTAAGCAGGAACCCACTTCGGTTGTGGTTGACAAAGAACAAATTAAAAAGGAAATTCAGGCCAAGGAAAATGAATTTGCTGCTACTTATAATGCAGGCGAATTGAAGAGCATTGGTTATTATGCCGATGATGCCACCACTTTTTATCAAAACAGAGCGCCATTGGTAGGAAAAGCGTCAATTATTGAATTTTTGCGATCAGACCTGGCTTCTAATAGTAACAAGAACAAGATCACATTTACAACCAATGAAGTGTTTGTATCAAATGACGGAAAACAGGTGGTAGAAATTGGCGCTTTTAAAGTAGTTGACTCCGGTAATGCAACCATTAACTCCGGAAATTATATGAGCCTGTTCGAAAAAAGAAATGATAAATATGTATGCGTAAGAGATATGAGCGCCTCTGATATTCCTGTTCAATAAAATAATAATTATCTTCTTCTGCCACCTCCGCCACCGCCTCGCATGCCGCCGCCACCACTTCTCATTCCACCGCCGCCTGCACCTGCACTGCTTCTGGTTCTGCCAGAACCCATATTAGAGGAATAGTTTGAGGTGGATGGGCGGGATGACGCCCGGTCAGATGCGCCGGCACGATTATCGGAAACCCCTGCAGATTGCCGGTTGGATACGCCTGTACGATCAGCTGTTCCTGCTGATGGGCGATTGGAAGTACCTGCGGAAGGCCGCGTGGATGCAGCAGCGCCTCTGTCGCCACCGCGGTTGCCCGACCGGTTACCATTGCCATAGTTGCCCTTAGCCCTGTTATCAGATACGGTATTAGACCGCATTTTATTATTATTGTAATTGCTGAAGTTATTAAAATTGTTATTGTTTACAACTACGTTACCACCGCCATAATGCCCGCCATGATACCCACCATGGTAATGATAATGGTTATGACGGTAAATACCAACCGCCATAACGGTAGCAAACCCAAACCAGGGCGGATAATAGCCATAATGATAAGGCGGAACATATGGCACATACGCCGGGGAGTATACGTATTGTACAATGGGCGCCTGTTCAACCACCACCGTAGTGGTTGTTGGCGCCGGAACAGTTACGGTCACCGGGTTTTCGCCCGTATACCCCGGGTTAGGTGTTATAGATGAATTTCCCTTGGGCTCAATCACATAATCTTTCCCGTACAATTCCTCGTCGCCCACTATTTGCAAAGAAATTTTATTGTTTTTGTCTTTATCTAATAAAATCACCGCAACATCCTGCGTTTCGTTTTTGGTAACATCAACCTGCAATATAAACGTATGCGAATTGTCCTTCTTTTTAGAGGTCACTTTTATAAAATCAATTTTTTTGTCAAGGTTCAGGTCCAGGTTATTGATCTTTGATTTTTCATCATTCAACGTTTTTTCAAACTCTTCAATGGTTTTTGATTTTTGAAATACCGATAAAACGGCATACAGGTCCAGGTTATCACCAGCCAGGCCCAGCATGGCAGTTGAATCTTCCTGAGAAAAAGCAGATTGATATTGCAAACTCACCACTGCTGCTACACACAGTAAAATTATCTTTTTCATGGCAGTATAATTTAGGCGTACAGGCAAGTTAAGCCAATCCATTTATTGCTTTTCATTTTACGGTTAAACAACCTGCCTGCAGGTAGCTACCAGGTAATAAGCACTAAAATAAAATACCTTTGTTTGTATGAAACCATCAATTGAGTTTAGTCTTAACCATGTTTCTTTTCCAGCTAAAACCGATGTTGAATCAATGGTTGAGGGGTTCGCTTCCTATTGCGAGGCGGCAGATGTTCATTGGTGCGACGGTTCAGCAGGAGAGTTTAATTATTTGTGCGACAAATTGGTAAATAAAGGAACGTTTATAAAACTGCATGCTGATAAACGGCCGAATAGTTACGCCTGTTTTACTGATGCAAGCGATGTGGCAAGAATGGAAGACAGAACCTTTATATGCAGCAGGTTAAAAAGAGATGCCGGGCCAACCAATAACTGGATGGCGCCCAAAAAAATGAAATCAATTTTGAACGGCCTTATGAATGGTTGTATGCGGGGCCGTATATTATATGTTATTCCCTTTTGCATGGGCCCTGTAGGTTCCGCATTTTCGAGATATGGTATTCAACTCACCGATTCGGAATACGTTGTAGTGAACATGCGTATTATGACCCGTATAGGAGAAGACATTTATCCGTACCTCGAAAAAGACAATTATGTTGAATGCATTCACTCGGTAGGTGCGCCTTTAAAGCCCGGTGATGAAGACAGCACCTGGCCCTGTGACCCTATTGAAAAATATATTGCGCATTTTCCCGAAGAAAGGATCATCATGTCTTATGGCAGTGGGTATGGCGGCAACGCCTTACTGGGAAAAAAGTGTTTTGCGCTTCGGGTAGCATCTGTTTTGGGTAAAGAAGAAAACTGGCTTGCCGAACATATGCTTATTGCCGGGGTTACTTCGCCAGAAGGTAATAAAACCTACCTGGCTGCCGCTTTTCCAAGCGCCTGTGGCAAAACAAACTTTTCAATGATGGTGCCTGCAAAGGGATTAGAAGGCTGGAAAATAACTACAGTGGGCGATGACATTGCCTGGATATTTCCGCAGGAAGATGGCCGCCTGCTGGCTATAAACCCCGAAGCAGGATATTTTGGCGTTGCACCCGGTACTAACCATACTACCAATCCCAATGCCATGGAAACAATAAAAGCCAATACTATTTTCACCAATGTAGCTTTAACACCCGATGGCGATGTTTGGTGGGAAGGGTTGACACCAGAACCACCCATGGGGTTAACAGACTGGCATGGCAATGCCTGGGACCCGCAAAGCGGCAAACCCGCAGCCCATCCCAATTCCCGTTATACCGCTCCGGCAAAACAGAATCCTGCGCTTGATCCTGCCTGGGATAACCCCAATGGTGTGCATATTGAAGGTTTTATATTCGGGGGCAGGCGTAGCACGGTGGTGCCATTGGTGTATCAATCGTTTAACTGGAATTTTGGGGTATACCTGGCCGCTACCATGGGCTCTGAAACTACCGCGGCCGCCTTTGGCGAAATGGGTACAGTAAGAAGAGATCCTTTTGCCATGTTGCCTTTTGTGGGCTATCACATTGCTGATTATCTGGATCATTGGTTGCAGTTGGGGCGCGAATTGCCGAACGCCCCGCGTATTTTCGGGGTTAACTGGTTTAAAAAAGATGAGCAGGGAAAATATTTATGGCCGGGGTTTGGCGAAAACATACGAGTGTTGAAATGGATTGTTGAACGCATTCAGGGAAAAGCAGCTTCTGTTGAACGGCCTATTGGCTGGGTGCCCAGGTATGAAGATCTTGACTGGACGGGGCTTGATTTGTCAAGAGATGATTTCAACAAAATAATGGATATTGATCCCGCGCTTTGGAAAAAGGAATTGTTTGAGCATGAAGAACTGTTTTCCATAACCTACGATAAACTTCCAAAAGAGTTTTTCTTTATGCGGGTATTGTTATTGTCTTCCTTATGGCGGTCGCAGGGCAAATGGGGTATGGCGCCTGAGCTGGCATATGAAGAATGAAATGAAAACAGGGTAGGTATATGCAATCCTATTATTCAAAAGCAGTGAATGAAAGCAATGCGTTCGGCGCCTTGTTGCTCGATGTTGGCATTTCACTTTTACAGGCCGGGGCCAACAATGGCAGAATAAGAAATACCATGACCGGTTTGGCGGCGGTATACCATTATACGCCACAAATCACTATAGAATACAACTCGGTTTCTCTTGTGTTACATGATAAAGACGGCAATGCGCTGTTCAACGATATTCGAAGGGCTACAGTTCATGGCATTAACTTCACCGTAATTTCAGGGATGAGCAGGCTGGCCCTGATGGCAGCAGAAAAAGGCTGGCCGGTGGAGATGCTAAAACAGGAATTTATTAAACGCGAGGCTCAGGGCCATTATCCCCGGGCCATCATACTTTGTTTTGTAAGCCTGGCCGGCGCCGGCTTCTGTTATACTTTTGGTGGCGGGTATATTGAAATGTTCATTACATTCAGCGCCACTTTCTTTGGTTTGTTCGTAAAGCAACAATTGGTAAAGTCAAACTATAACCCCTACATCATTACCTACCTGGCAGCAACGGCAGCTTCTTTTTTTACCGGTCTTTTTCATATAACGGGTTTAATACTTACACCGGTAAGCGCCTTCTCAACCTGCGTGTTGTTTCTGATTCCGGGCGTACTGTTGATAAATTCTTTTACCGACCTTATTGAAGGAAGCACTGTAAGCGGAATAGTAAGAGGAGTAAATGCCCTGATACATGTACTTGCTATTGCCTTAGGTTTATTAACCACCATTGTTATTTTAAATTTGAAAGGGTAATGCCAGAACTGTTACCTGTATTATTAAAAGCTTTTTGGGTAGGTTGTGCCGCCTTTGGCTTCGGCATACTTTTTAATGTACCCCCAAAATACCTGGCTGTTGTATGGGTGGGCGGAGCCATTGTAGGATTTATAAAATATGGTGTATTGCTTTATATTTCCCCCTCTATAATATTGGCCACTTTTCTGGCAGCGCTGGTGTTGGGTATTTACAGTGTTATCATAGCTCATATTCGTAACGAACCAGCCATGATATTTGCCATTCCCCCGGTTATTCCCCTTGTTCCGGGAGCATTTGCATACCGCACCATGTATGGCTTAATAAAATTAACAGGCACTGTGGGGGCCGACTTTACCAGTACACTTTCAGAAACAATACGCAATGGAGCATTGACCCTTTTTATTATTATGTCGTTTACAATTGGCGTAATCATTCCTTATGAGATCGGAAAAGAGATTTCCAGGAAATGGGCCAGAATGCCATAATTTATAAAACCTGGCAATAAGCATTCTTTCACTTTCAACTTTACGCATTAATTTAAAATCATGGAAAAGGTTCTTACCATTACACTGAACCCTGCAATAGATGTAAGCACAACAATTCCCTCGCTGTTGCCTGAAAAAAAATTGCGCTGCTCGGCGCCTGAATTTGTACCCGGTGGCGGCGGTATTAATGTATCGCGCGTATTGCACCACATGGGTTACCCTTCTACAGCCCTGTTTATGGCGGGCGGGCATACCGGCAGCTTTTTAACGGGGCTGGTTCAACAGGAAGGCATAGATACACTGGTTGTACCTATTGCAGGTAATACCCGGCAAAACCTAATAGTACATGATGCCTCAAACAACTTGCAGTATCGTTTTGGAATGCCTGGCCCGGCTGTAGCCGAAAGTGAATGGCGCAACTGTTTACAAATGCTGAAGGAAGCAAAGGATTTCACTTATGCAGTGATTAGCGGAAGCAACCCGTTAGGCGTGATACCCGATTTTTATGCAGAGGCTGCCGATATAGTAAAAGCGAAAAAAATGAAACTCATTCTTGATACTTCAGGCGAGGCATTACAATTCGCCTTACAGCAAGGCGTGTTTCTGGCAAAACCAAACCTGGGCGAATTAAGCCATTTGGTGGGCGGTAAGGAATTAGACGCAAACAGCGTAGTGGAAGCTGCCAGAGCAATTATAAATAAGGGTAACTGCGAGGCGCTTGTTGTTTCAATGGGCGCAGCAGGCGCAATGCTTATTACAAATAAAGAATATTACCATGAGCCGGCGCCCGCAATAAAAATAAAAAGCACCGTTGGCGCAGGCGACAGCATGGTGGCAGGCCTTATTATAGGCATGCAAAAAAAACTATCGTGGCGCGAAGTATTGAAATACGGCGTTGCCGCCGGTACTGCGGCCACCATTGATGCAGGTTCGGGACTTTGTACCAAAGAGAACATTGAAAAGATCCGCTCATTTTTTACTGTTAATTAAACAATGTTTGTATGAACCAGCATTCTTCCGCAGCTTTGCCGCAATTCAAAAACCTCGTAGGCCTTAAATACCAGCTTTACAACAGCCTTTTTACTTCGCTTCCCTTTCAGCGGATAGAGAATACAGGAATATTATTATCCTTACTCTTGAGCGATTGTGAAGATGGTTTTAAGAAGAAATTGAATCCCGTGCAAATCATTGATAGATTTTTTGATCATCACACTACATATACTGAAGATAAAGACAGGCTTGACCTGCTCTTTCGTTTTGTTCAATATGCAGAACGGCAGGTGGTTTTATTTGATGCCCTGGAAGACGCAGCTTTTAACGCTATAAACGATATGAATGGACCGGGCACTTTAAAACAACTGGAAACAGGCATCAGGCAAACTCAAAAACAACCTGAGCTGGCCCAAAAATTAAAGGATTTTTCTATTCGCCTGGTCTTAACAGCCCATCCAACCCAGTTTTATCCCGATACAGTGCTTGGCATAATTCACGACCTGTCGCAGGCACTCTTTGAAAATAATACCGGCCAGATAAATATGTACCTGCAGCAACTGGGAAAAACGCCATTTTTCAAGAAGCACAAACCAACACCCTATAATGAAGCCATTAGTTTGATCTGGTTTCTGGAGCATGTTTTTTACGAGGCAGCCGGCCGGATCGTTAATTTTTTGAAGAACCGGTTTGCCGGTGAATGGAATAAAGAGAACAAGGTTGTTCAACTGGGTTTTTGGCCAGGCGGCGACAGGGATGGCAATCCCTTTGTAACAGCAGAAACAACAGGGCAGGTGGCCGCCGCTTTGCGTAACAGCATCATTAAATGTTATTACCAGTATGTACGCAAATTAAAAAAACGACTCACGTTTGAAGGAGTAGATACGGCCCTTAACGAGCTTGAAAATAAACTGTACAATAACATCTTCGTTCCGGGTACCAAAACCGGTTTAACAAAAGAAGGGATTCTGCAAACACTGAACCACATAAGTGATACACTTGTCAGTAAACACGATGGCCTTTTTATTGACCTTGTTACCAGCCTCATCAATAAAGTGGAAACGTTTGGCTTGTACTTCGCTACGCTTGACGTGCGACAGGAAAGCTCGGTGCATGAAAAAGTGCTTACCGCAGTAAACGAAAAAAAATCAGTGCTGCCTGCCAATTATACTTCCCTAAAAGAAGATCAAAAGATACAGGTGTTATGCGATTTACAATCGCAGCCGGCCATTGAGGGGTTTGAAAATGGGTTGGAAAAAGATACCATTGAAACCATGAAGGCAATAAAGGCCATTCAGCGTTACAATGGCGAAGACGGATGCAACCGTTACATTATCAGCCAGTGTAATTCGGCCCTCAATGTAATTGAAGTGCTTGCTTTATTTAAGGTAAGCGGGTGGCAGCCTGATGAAATCAACATTGACATTGTGCCTTTGTTTGAAACGGTTGCCGACCTGGAAAATGCGGCCCCTGTTATGAAACAACTGTATGAAAACAACAGCTACGCCTCCCATTTAAAGAGAAGGGGCAATTGCCAAACCATTATGCTTGGTTTTTCAGACGGTACAAAAGATGGCGGTTACCTGATGGCCAACTGGAGTATTTACAGGGCCAAGGAAAACCTGACCGCCATTTCGGCGGCGTTTGGAATAACCGTTGTTTTTTTTGATGGCCGAGGCGGGCCACCGGCCCGTGGTGGTGGAAAAACGCATAACTTTTATGCTTCCCTGGGAAAAAATATTGCCAACAACCAAATTCAATTAACCATTCAGGGACAAACCATAAGCTCCATTTTTGGAACCATTGACGCAGCACAATATAACATGGAGCAATTGATCAATGCGGGCATTGCAAGCGATGTTTTGGCCGATGATAAAGTAATGATCAGCGAACAGCACCGCCAGCTGCTGCAAACCCTGGCCGATGAAAGCCTGCAGGCATACCTGGAACTAAAAAATCATCCCGGGTTTTTAGAATACCTCAGCTATGTAAGCCCGTTACAGTTTTATTCCGATACCAACATTGGTTCGCGCCCCGCAAAACGCGGCGGCGCCGGCAGATTAACATTGAAAGACCTGAGGGCTATACCCTTTGTAGGTTCCTGGAGCCAGATAAAACAAAATGTGCCCGGCTTTTATGGACTTGGCAAGGCATTGAAAAAAGCGGAGGAAACAGGCCGTTTTAACGAGGTGAAATATATTTACACAAATTCGCTTTATTTCAGAACACTGATCGATAATTGTGAAATGGCCATGAAGAAGTGCTATTTTCCATTAACATATTATCTGGCACATCATCCGCAGCATGGTGAGATCTGGGAAAAAATTTATAAGGAATATGAATTGACCCGGCGGTATATTTTTCTCTTATCCGGAAAACATGAAATAATGGCAGATTATCCCGTGGATTCGCTTTCTATTGAAATGCGGGAAAGGATTGTATTGCCGCTT
>CBIMFG010000053.1:0-10107 GCA_966243125.1 uncultured Niastella sp. | reverse complement strand
AAAAACAGGCGTTGGGTTTTTCGTCCAATCGGCAGCATTCAAAGGATCGCCGTTTTCTTTTAGCGAGAGCATACCCAAACAATAGCCATCAACCCAATAGCCGCTGCCAGAATAAACCACAAACACCCGGCCCTGCGGATTGATCAGGATCTGCGGTCCTTCATTGATGGGATTTCCTTTTTTCTCCCAATCATAAGTTGGGGTGGAGATCATTACTTTTTCACTGGAGATTGTCCAGGGATTGCTCATTTTGGCAATGTAAATATTTTGTGGCGGAGCACCGGCATTACCGCCCGACCATAACATATACAGTTGACCGTTGTGGCTTAGTACAGTGCCATCAATAGCCCATAGATTGGTGGCATCGGCTACTTTTCCTTTAAACTCCCAGGTACCTTGTACCGGTGTGGGCGAACTGTTCTCCACCACATACATGCGGTGGTTGGCATTTGAGCCATCATCGGCAGCAAAATAAAAATACCATTTGCCATTTATCTCATGCAGTTCGGGCGCCCACACATTTTTTGAATACGCTGTACCAGCGGGTGGCGTATACACCTCGTACCGGTGTGCAGAAGCCAGCTCTGACATATTTTTTGTTTCCAGAATAACCAGCTTGCTTCCCTGTGTATACGTATAATAGTAAGTGCCATTTTTTTGTACTACCCAGGGATCGGGGCCGCTTGTTAAAACGGGGTTGGTAAATGTACTGTCAACAATCAGTCCGGATAATTCTCCTCCTGGTGCATCCGGTGTACCAGGAAACCCAATTCGATGGCAGGCGCTCCATAGCAAAGCGCAACCAAGAATAAAGGTGTTAATGATTAGCTGTTTCATATGTTGGTTTGATTAGTTGCTTTTCGTTGACCAGTATAAAGTCTTTGAAATAAGCCGCTGTTTCTGCCGGCCCTTTTGAAACCAATCCCACCCGCACGGCCCTATCCCACGGTGGCAGATAAGAAATGTCAGCAGCAGTTTTATTTAGTACAGAAAATTGTTCACCGTTTACACTGTAGGTAAAAGTTACCTGCGTATTGTCTTTTACCTGCGCCCGCAGGTTTACATTCGAGGGTTGTTTTATTTTTTCTTCAGCCAGCAACTGTGCTTCGCCTTTCTTTACCTGTATCAACCGGATGGTGTTGCTGTCAATCGCCGCATATAGTATATTCTTATCATCCCCAATTAAAGCAAGCCCTGCCTGTGAAGTAGCCTTCTTTTGAACGGTTACTTCTGCCAAATAATTACCCGCTAAAATTGATTGACCAATGTAAGCGCCGGCAATGGCGGGCGATGCCTGTAGTTGTAAAGTATTGTTGGCGATCTTGTATTGCAGGGTTTTAAAAACGCTCCAGTGCCAGCTACCATCAAGGGTTTGGTTGGGGAAGTGATCAACAATTTTTTCAGTGACTGTTGACTTACCGTAGTTATTGCCATTTAAAAAACGCACCCATCCATCCGCAGTAAATTCAAATTCATTCAGCAAACCTTGTCTGCCCCCATAGGCGCCGGTATTGGTGCTATACGCATGGTACAAGAAATAATACCTGCCATCTTTTTTTACAGGGGTGCCATGGCCCGGACATTTCCAGTCGGCATTGGCCGACAGCACCGGATTATCCGGATATTTTTCCCAGGGACCGAGCAGGTTTTTAGCCCGCGCAATACCGGTTCCATAGGTGCATGATTTGCCGCAGCAGGCGGCCGCCGCATAAAATGCATAATAGTAGTCGTTCTGTTTTATTATTGAAACACCTTCCACCAGGCCTTTTTCCCAGGGCGCATCGCCCCGAAACAATTCTTTCTTTTCGCCTGTCAAAGCAGTTCTATCTTCCTTTATTGGCGCCGCCCAAATGGGCGTAGGTTTGCCAACACTGTTGCCATCTTCCTTCCAGATCAGGTATAACTTTCCCTGTTCATCCCGCATGGGAAAAGCATCTATAGAACCATCATTCTCACACATAAGCGGCCCCAGGTCGGTATAAGGCCCCTCCGGTTTATCGGCCACCGCAACCGCCACACAAAGATTGCCACCCTTTTATGTGCAGAATAATAAAGGTATACCTTACCATTATCGTAGGTGATCTCGGGCGCCCACAGGTAATAATCGGCCCAGGTGGGCAGTTTTGTAAACACATGACCAGCCGGTTTCCAGTTCACCAGATCGGTGGAATGGTATAAAGGAAAAGCGGGAAACCAGTTGGAGGTAGTGCCTACTCCCCAGTATTCGTTACCTATTTTAACAAGGGAAGGATCGGGATGGTCGCCAGGCAATACCAATTGCTGGGAATTACTTCTGAAAACAAGCAGGCATAATAGCAATGACAAAAACAATCGCATGATCGAAATAAATAAACCCCGCTCAAATTCTTTGTTCAACATTTTGTCGAATCGTACCAAACGCGAATATTATGATCACCATTTTTTATATATTTGAACGAGGGAATTATGCGCTTGCTGTACTACTTCATTACGTCGATGCTTTCATTGCTGCTTGCCATATCCGTCTCCTTTGGTCAGTATTATTTTAAACAATACCAGGTGGATGATGGACTGAGGCACAATGCTGTTACTGCTATTATCCAAGACAGCAAGGGATTGATGTGGATAGGCACCCGCGACGGCATCAACCGATTTGACGGCTATACTTTTAAAACCTGCGAATACAAAAAGAATAAGTTTGGCAGAATAGGCAACAACCTTATAAATGCGCTTGCAGAAGACAGCAATGGAATGATATGGGCAGGAACGGGTAAAGGCCTTTTTAAATACGATCCGTATAAAGAACTGTTTTTTGAAATTGACGTGGCGCCAAAAGAATACACCAGCAATCTTATTATAGATAAAAAAAATAATCTGTGGTGCCTGGTTAATTTTGAATTATGCAAATACACGGCCGCTGAAAACAGGTTTGAACACCTGAAAATAAAAGCTTCCTGTATTAGTTTAGATGCTGACATGAATTTATGGATGGGCGATGATGACGGCAACATCAGCATGTATGATCTTCAAAAGACAAAGGATACCAAGATCCGAATCGTTGATAATAGCCTTCCTGATAACGCCCGTTCTATCAGCAAAATTTATCACCTCAACCATAACGAACTGCTCATAGGCTGTTTTAAACTGGGATTAAAAAGCTATAATATTCAAACCGGCGAAGTAAGATCCTTCAACCTCCGCACCGACAAAACCGACGTTTATGTTCGTGACATTGCCCTTGACAATGACGGACAATACTGGATAGCTTCTGAATCGGGAATTTATATTTATGATCCGGTTCACCATGTTAGCAGGAACCTGGTAAAACAGCCGGGCTCACCTTACGCCATCACTGATAATGCTGTTTACACACTCTGCCGGGATAACCGCGGCGGTATGTGGACCGGTACTTATTTTGGCGGTGTTAACTATTGCTCCAAGGATAATTCCAGGTTCGAAAAATTTTATCCCATACCAGGCATCAACTCAATTTCGGGTGAGGCTGTGCGGGAAATTTCTGCCGACAACAATAATAACTTATGGATTGGCACCGAAGATGCAGGCATCAATAAGCTGAATTTAAAAACCGGTGAGTTTACCAACTACAGGGCTACAGGAAAAAAAGGCGCTATTTCTTATCCTAACATTCACGGCTTGCTGGCATGGGATAATCAGTTGTTTATTGGTCCCTTTTTTCAGGGCATGGAAATAATGGACCTGCGCACCGGAAGCATTACAGACCGGTTTAAATTTGTAGGTACTAAAAATGATCTGTTAAGTGATTTTGTAATTTCCATTTACCGCACAAAAAACAACCGGTTGCTGGTTGGTACCGCGTATCATGGCTCCGGTTTATTTGAGTACAACATTCAACACAAAACATTCACCCGCATTCCCGAGATACCCTATAACTCTTATGTGTTTGACATTTTCGAAGACTCAAAAGGTAATATCTGGACAGGCAGTGTAAACCAGGGCGCCTTCTATTATAATCCTGTAACAGGTCGGCATGGCAACTTTCGGTTTGGGGATACAGTGAATGGCCAAACCACCAATGAATTTGCGGTATATAATATTTTTGAAGACAGCCATCATGCATTGTGGTTTGCCACTACCGGCGGTGGATTAATAAAATTAAGTGCCGATCTTAAAACCACTACGCGGTATACCACAGAAAACGGGCTGCCCACCAATGTACTGTATGGCATTCTCGAAGATGAGTCGGGTCATTTATGGATCAGCTCACTCAAAGGCCTTATACGTTTTAACATCGCCAACGGGGAAATAAAAGTATATACAAGAGCCAATGGACTGATCACCGATCAATTCAATTATAACTCCGCCTACAAACACACCGATGGGAAAATGTATTTTGGCTCGGTAAAAGGCATGATCGCATTCGACCCCGCCTCATTCGATCAGCACGAACCAAGTCCACCCACGTATATAACCGGGTTCCAGCTCAACAATAAAGAAGTAATACCCAATGATACTAACAGTCCGCTTAACAGATCTATTCTGTATACCGATACATTAATTCTTGATTACGATCAGAATAATTTCAGTATTGAATTTGCCGCGCTGAATTTTTCGGCGCCCGAAGTAACCAGGTATAAATATGTAATGAAGGGGCTCGACAAATCATGGACCTACCTCAGCACCAACCGCAAAGCCTACTTTACCGATCTTACGCACGGGAATTATGAATTTATTGTTCAGGCCGAAAGCAATGTTGGAAATTGGGTAGGAAAGGAACGCAAGTTGTATATAAAAATTCTGCCCCCCTTCTGGGAAAGTACCATCGCCTATATTCTATATGGATTGTTGCTGATTACAGCCATCTATTTTGCCACCCGTTTATACCGGAAAAACCTAGACAAAAAGAACCTTCGCAAACTGCAACTGTTCGAACACGAAAAAGAAAAGGAAATATACCAGGCAAAAATTGAGTTCTTTACCAACATCACCCACGAAATACAAACCCCACTTACGCTTATTGCCGGGCCAATAGAGTGGCTGAAGAAAAAACTGGGTAAAGACCCTGAAATAAATAAGAGCCTTACGATAGCTGAAAAAAATACCAAACGCCTGGTAGAATTAACCAGTCAGTTGCTTGATTTCAGAAAAACCGAGGCCAGCCAGTTTAGTCTGAACTTTGTAAAAACAGATATTGTTGCTGTTATAACCGATATGGTTACCAGTTTTAAAGAACAGGCGGCAGCCAATAATATAAAATTGACTATAGAATTGCCAGCCAATTCTTTTATGGCTTTTGTAGACAGAGAAGCATTTATAAAAATAAGTACGAACCTGCTATCGAATGCTGTTAAGTATGCAGCCAACAGCGCCACGGTACGGATAGATAATTCAGAAGAATATTTTACCATCAATTTTATCAATGATGGCAAAGCCATTCCCGAAGAATACAGGCATCAGATATTTGAACCATTTGTAAGAGTGCGCGGAAACAGTAAACCAGGCACCGGAATTGGCCTGTCCATTGCCAAATCGCTAACGGAGCTGCATAATGGATCGTTACAATTGATGGCAAGCGAGCCCGATCAGATCATTTTTGAATTACGGATGCCTGTACATCAAAAATTTGAATTTCAATTAAGCAGCTGGAAAAAGATAGAGTAATATGACAGACAGTATCCTTATTATTGATGACAACGAAGACATGCTGGAGTTTTTATCTGTAGTGTTGGGCGATACCTACACCCTGCATCTTGCCCTGAACGGCGAGGTTGCCCAAACTATTTTAGACAACGAAGTTATTAACCTGATCATCTCTGATATTATGATGCCGGGAATTGATGGGTTTGAATTGTGCCGCAAGATAAAATCGAATGTGGAATACTGTCATATTCCCATTATTCTGCTAACCTCCAAAAACACCTATGCCGCCCACATTGAAGGACTGGAAGTGGGCGCAGATGCCTACATCCAAAAGCCATTCTCCAATGAATTATTGCAGGTACAGATTGTTAACCTGTTGAAAAACCGCCGTAAAATAAAAGATCATTTTGCCAGTTCGCCATTTGATGATGTAGGCGTAATGGCGCACTCAAAAACAGACGAAGCCTGGCTAAAAAAACTTGACGATTATATAAGGGACAATATCAAAGATCCGAATATAGATATAGACACACTGGCCGAGCACATGTATATGAGCCGCACAACGTTTTACCGAAAAATAAAATCGCTCTCTTCCTTATCCCCCAAAGAACTGATAGACATCACCCGGCTGAAAAAAGCCGCCAGCTTAATAGCGGAAAATGAATTCTCTTTATTCGAGATCTCTAAAAAAGTAGGTTATAGTTCACAAAGTTTGTTCACCCGGAATTTTCAAAAGTATTTTAAGATGTCGCCGGGTGAATATTTCGATTCGTTGCCAAGGAAGTGATGCTAACCCTCAGTTAATGCAGGATGTAAAAAGTTATTGGTCCATACTTTAGGCAGAATGGAATAATTTAACAAGGCATCATCGGCGTTCCAGTTAACTTTTGCAGCTTCTTCCTTACTTTAATTTTCTGCCTTGCACTGTAAACTCCAGGCCTCCTTGTTCCAAAACTTTCAATGCTTCTGAGATGCTTAAATTTCTTTCCAGTCCACCCATAAATTTATCCCTGGGTATGGCGCCTTCGTACACAATCTCTATGTTATACCACCTGGCTACCTGGCGCAAGGCAGCAGGAATATCTGTGCCTTCAAAATTGAAGAATCCATTCTTCCATGCAATCACCTCATCTGTATTGACGCCGCTGATCACACGGAAATCTTTCTCGCTGGCGCTGTTGGAAACCTGCGCCTGCTGCTGCGGTTTCAATATTCTTATTTTATTCCCTGCAGAAATCTTTACACTTCCTTCGAGTAATGTCGTTTTAATAAGTTCTTCATCATTATAGGCATTGACGTTAAAATGCGTTCCTAATACCTGGATGTCCATGCCGTTTACTTTTACGTAAAAAGGTTTGGTTGGATCATGCGCCACTTCAAAATATACTTAACCCGTAACTTCAACAACTCTCTCGCTGCCGGTGAAGGATACGGGATAGTGGATGGATGAACCGGCGTTGAGCCATGCCAAGGTACCGTCTGCCAGTTGGGTCACGAAGGTTTCACCCTTCGCGGTGGACAGCGTATTATATTGTGAGCCATTAAGGGCGCCGCCATTCTGCTTATACACCAACTGCCCGTTTTGATTGGTGATGGTAATACCAGCATGGTCAGCTAACTTTCCATTACCCGCGCTGTCGAGAATAATGGTAGAGCCATCAGCCAGTGTCAATTTTGCTTTGTATTTTCCAGCAGGCACATTGTTATTCGTCTTTGCGATAGCCGGTTGACCCGTTATTTTATCTTCATGTTTTTTCAGGACCGAGGAATAAAATGTTACCGAGCCAATCAATACATAATTACCGCCGCAGCATAGCGAATCCAGTTCCTTAATTGAACACCTTTGCACGATTTTGCAACTTTCGCTGAGCGATTTCTTTACCTTCCTCTATGTCATAATCGTGATACTGTACCATCATTTCATGAAGGCGGTCTTTGTCCTTCCAATTGTGGAAGTCGCTCTTATTGTCTTCATCGGCAAGCCAGGCATCAAGCATTGATGTTTCGTCGGGGGTCAGTTCTTCGTCGCCTAATGCTTTTAGAATAATCCCCTTTAAAAGACTGTTGCCTTGCATTGGTTCTGCTTTTGTGAAAAATAAATAAAGAAAATAAACAGCATTTAACATTCAGGTAACATTCTAATAGTATCATGAATAACAAAGTGAAAATGTACCAAAGGCTGCCAAAAATTTGCAAAGGAGTACCAATCCTGTAATTTTATAGCTTAACGAGATGTCTTAAAAGATAGATGACCGGAAGTTTACAGAACGGAGGGGGAATTATAAAGTAAGATAAATAAGGATGTAGATTATTAGTTTATGCTCTACACCGAATGCCTTCTTCAGGGTATTCATAGCAATTTGATTTAAATTGCGTACTGTGTTTTCAGAGAGGTTAAGCAGTTGTGCCACTTCAGCACGGAATGTCCTTCGAGATAGGTGAGCCGGAACACTTGTTGCGTTCTTTCCGGCAATTGGTTTATTTGCGAATACAGGGCTTCAATAATTTCTGATTGAAAGTATTTCTTTGCAATGGCATCTTCAGTGACCGGCCCGGATTTTACTACTTCTTTTTCAATCTTTGTTCTGTATTCATTTTTATGCAGGTGGTCGAGACAAGAATTTTTTATAGTCTTAAATATGAATGCCTCCAGGTGATCAATGCTTGAGAACTCTTTCTTTTTTATCCAAAGCTTCACGAATGAATCTGTAACTATGTCCTTTGCAGCAGCTTGTTCATTGATGATCTTATTGGCGAAGTAGCACAATTTCCTATACCATCTTTCAAAGACGGCATCGAAGGCTCCCGGATCTTTATCCCTTATTCCTATGAGTAATTGTTCGTCAGTCATTCGCAAATAAGTTCGCTTTGTGGTCAAGGGATACTGGTATCGAAAATACAACAAAAATGATTTTGCCAAGAATATGGCATGCAAAAGCCTAACCCAACGAATGAACGTTGCGCAAATGGCTGCTACCAATCATAGGATGGTTTGAAAGCAGATTATAGTAATAAAGTTTGGGTGAATAAGGCGGTTGGCTAATAGTGTAAGAAGGAAAGAGATTATACGAATGTAAATTTTTACTTTAATTTAAGTTTTTTTAGTTGATATCAAAGTACAATTAATCAAAATCATATAAATCGCTGGCAATATACCGTTTAAATTTTCCCGGCAATGGAAAGTGGAAGAAATTGATATAAATTGACGTAAAGCAAGTTAACCATTGCCGGTCAGATAAGGCACGTTGTTTATTGACCATCGTCAAGCGATCCCATTAAAGTATTTGTCTACCTTTACTACCAAGTAATTTCTCTTTGTGAAGTATCATTACCGGTTCCTTATATGGTGGCCGGAGGATCCTGGTGTTTGGCACCGGGATTTTTTTTTGGGGCATGGGTTCAGGGCTGGAAATACTGTTGGTCATCATCTTTTGGAACTACAGTTATGCTTTTCATAATGTCGCCCCGATGGGGATTTGATGATTCAGGGGCAAGATCGTGCTACCATAGTGGTCGCCCCGATGGGGCTTTGTCTTTTGAACAGTGGGACTTACCTAATCACTTTTAGGGCACACGATGAGCTAGTGCTGATTAAGATATAATCATAATCAATGCGCTTAAATTAATAAGGACCGGAATTTATCCAGCCCTTATTCCCTTGATAACCTAATAAACAACTGCAAAAAATATTATTGAACCGGTAAACGTTTCACGGGAAATGAATTGATTCGAGAAGATTGGGATCACTACAGATAAATTGTTTCTGCACTTGGTATATATAAAACATTTGTGCCAATACAATCATGTCGACCATAAAGCTTCGGTCGGTTGGAGATTTTGTGCTATTGTAGTATTATCGCAGTGAGGCGTTGAGGAGCGTGGAATTATTGGTACCATTGTTAGGCAACGAAGCAAACGTAAAAGGTGTGCAAGACAAGCTAAGTGAAGGCAGGGACAATAAAAAAAGCTGCCTCCAATTTCCTGGAGCAGCCTTTAATTTTGTGACAATGAACTTTTCATGCATCGGTTAGCAGGTATACCTCTAATCCGAAGTGCACTAATCTGTGAACCTTATACGTTGTACGCGGTTACAACGTTCGCAAACCGGTTATATGCAACCAGGTTATTTGATCTCTATGCTTTTAGTGATCTTTTGAGCGCCTTCTTTTTTGGGAACACTCAGGCGAAGCACCCCATCGCTGTACTGGGCCTTGATCTTGTCAGCATCGACGGTATCATCCAGCGTAAAGCTCCGGGCAAACGATTGCCGGCGATACTCCTGCCTCAGGTACCCTTCACTTTTGTTCTCTTCCTTGTTTTCCTCTTTGTGATCAAAGGATACCGTTAGCATATTGTCTCTAATGCTAACATTGAAGTCTTCTTTTTTCAGACCCGGGGCTAAAACTTCATTTACAATGGTCTTGCGGGTTTCCCTAATTTTCACGGGAACCTGGTTCGATGCAAACCCCAAGAGGTAAACATCAAAGAAACGACTCCATGTTTCCCAAG
>CBIMFG010000052.1:0-10156 GCA_966243125.1 uncultured Niastella sp. | reverse complement strand
ACACACATGCTGGAACCGCGCAATATGGAAGAGTCGTTTCAGGATCTGAAGAAACACCTGGCCACCCTGCTGGATGCCCGCCGCAATATTGAAAAAGCTGAAGAACAGATAAAGCTGTTACAACCCATAGAGCAACACTTCACAGCATACAATAAGCTAAAGATTGAAATTGAAGAAAGCGAGCAGCTGTTGCAAACCGCCAGGATCTGGAATAGCTATACCCGCAATGAATTATTACAACAGGCTATTGAAGAAAGTAACGGCAGCATAAAAGACATTCAGCAAAAACAACAGATCGTGAAATTAACCTACGATCAGTTGCAGGAAGAGGAAAGGATTGTTAAAAACCAGATAGATCAGAACAAGGCTGGTCAGCGGATGCAACAGCTGGAAAAAGATGCACAGGACCTGGAATTAAAAAAGGCAGAAGCAACACAGGAACTCTCCCTGTTTGCCAGCTGGTGCGAAGAATTGCACCTGGAAGAAAAGCAGCCTGCCGATGAAGCCACTTACCAACGTATAGTTAAAGAAGCCAATCGCAAAAAGCTGGAGCTGGAAACCAAACAGCGCCTGAACGAAGAAGATGAATATACCGCCAAACGTGCCAAGGAGAAATCAGATGCAGACCGGAAGAAAGTAGAAGATGAGCTGAACAACCTGTTGCACAGCAAGAACAACATGCCGGCCAACCTCATTGCGGTGCGCAAGCAATTGTGCGATGCATTGAACCTTGAACAAAGCGATCTTCCTTATATAGGTGAGTTAATGCAGGTTCGGTCAGATTGCAATGAATGGCAACCTGCCCTGGAAAAGTTGTTGCGTAACTTCTCTCTTCGCCTGCTGGTGCCGGATAAACACTACAAGAAAGTAAACAAGTACATCAACAATAACCACCTGGGTATGCGGTTGGTGTATGAGCATGTAACCGATAATCCACTGGTGCAGAACCCTGAGCGCGATACAGTATATGAAAAGCTGGAGTTTCATCCGGATAGCCCATTGAGCAAATGGGTAGAACAACAGATCATTTGGCAGTTTAACCATGTGTGTATTACCGATGAAAAAACATTGGACCGCTACGAGAAGGCGATTACGTTAAACGGACTGGTTAAAAACAAATCGCGGCACGAGAAAGATGACCGCAACGGAAAGCACGATCCCAGTAAATATGTGATGGGTTGGAACAACGAGAAGAAAAAAGACTTTCTGATAAAGCGAAGAAACCAGTTTGCCGACCTGGTGGTAAAGGCCAATGAAACGCTGGAGAAATGTAAAAGCAAAGGCGACCGGTTGCAAAAGCAATTCTATGCCATTACCCGTATTCGCGAGCACAAGGGTTTTGCCGAACTGGATATGACGGGCATTCAACGTGGTATTCATAAAATACAGGAGCAGATAAGTGGTTTGCGCAAAGCCAATAAAGACCTGGATAATTTAAAAGCGCAGTTGATAGATATACAACAGAAAAGAGATGAGGCGGAAAGCCAGCGCGGTCAGCTGTTGGTTGATGAAACCCGTTTAAAGGACCGTATTCAACAATATTACGAACAACAGGAAGCCTTGCAGCCATTGTTGCAACACATTAGCGAAGGCGATAAGGATGGGCTGTTACAGTTTCAGCAGCAACAGGCGACTTTATTATCAGATATTACCCTGCAGAACATTGATGAAGTATATGAAGGCTTGAAGGGAAAACAAACGCGTTTGCATGAAAAACAACGCGATGAATTGCACAAAGAAGAAACGCAACTGAACAAGTGTATCAACCGCATCAAGAACCCATCCACAGAATTAAAAAGTAAATTCTCGCCTGAGTGGGATGGCGATGTACAACACCTGCCCGAAGATGCGGCGTATGCCAATGAGTATATTGACTGGCTGGGTAAACTGGTGCATGATAACCTGCCCAAATACAAACGCGATTTTGAAAGCTTTATCAATGATACCATAACATATAAGATCGGTGGCCTGAACGAAGAAATGGAAAGATGGGAGCGCGATATCAATAACAGCGTAACCCGGTTAAACCAGTCGTTGGGCGGCATTAACTTCAACCGCCTGCCCGATACCTATATTCAATTAGGAAAGCGACCTGTACCATCCGGAACAGACATCAAAGAATTCAGGGGCCGTTTGCTCGATGCATTGCCGCAGGCAGCCAACTGGCAACAAAGCAGCTTTGAAGAAAAATCGAAACACTTTACCCAGAAAGTACAGCCGTTGATTGATGAGCTGGATAAAAATGAAAGCTATCGCAACAAGGTAATGGATGTACGTAACTGGTTTGAGTTTTGGGCCGATGAAAAGTTCCGCAACACCGATGAAATAAAGAAAACCTACCGGCAAATGGGACAATTATCCGGTGGTGAAAAGGCGCAATTGACGTATACTATTTTATGTAGCGCCATCGCCTACCAGTTTGGTATTACCCGCGAAGGAAAGAACAGCCGCAGCTTACGCTTTATTGCGGTGGATGAAAGCTTTAGTAACCAGGATGAGGAAAAGGCAACGTACCTGATGGAGCTGTGTAAACAGTTGCACCTGCAGTTACTGGTAGTAACACCAAGCGATAAGATAGCCATCGTACAAAACTTTATTGCCCACGTTCATTTGGTGCAACGCGTGCAAAACCGCCATAGTGTATTGTATAATATGACTATAAAGGAGTTGAAAGAGAAAGTGGAAGAAGTGGCGCTGGCATAATTTTCGGGCGCCTTCGAATTAACTTTGTAAGTTGCAATATGGAACGGAAGAAAATAGATGTAGATGTTGTAAAGGACGTGCTGGAAGCATTGCTTATTGCACAGCCACATTCAACATTTGTGCAAAGCCTGTATCAGCAATACCAGGAACGGGGTGGACTAAGCAAAAAACAACTGGAAGGAATATATAATAAGTCGCAGAAGGTAAAATCAATTCCCATTGCCAAACTGGCCACGCTGGAAGCAATGATCCTGAAACGGCCTACCCGCTATAAATCAGCACCCCCGCCACCCAAACCCATGTACGAAAAAGACGAACGGGTTGGCCAGCTGATGGAAGCCATACTGACAAAATACCCCGAACACAAACGGGTGGTTTTTTTGAAAGCTAAATACGACAATAATGAAACCCTTACCCCGGCAGAGGTGTTGGATGTAGAACGATTTTTTAAAGCGTTGAAGTAGTTTGTGGTTTGTGGTTGTTCTCTGTACGGCAGTTATGACTGCTTTTGAATCCTTGAAATTTGAACAGATAGCTGTTTGCAATTGATAGGGAGTTGCGAATTAAAGAACTACAAACAACAAACCTCAAACCACAAACAATGCTTAACTTTCTTCGTCAAAAAACAACTTATAGTATTTCTTCCCGCTCATTTCATCAACTCCTTTTTCAATTAAATCGCGGCGGCCGTGAATATAGATGTGAAAGTTCTTATCGAGCTTTAAAACGGTTTTGAACGCCCGCTGTTGCTGTTTTACCGCCGACACGTGAATGGCAAATTCATCCTGGATCTCAAAGTTTTTGGCCGATTCAAAGTTCTTTTTATAATCCATAAAGGTATCAACCACTTCCTGGTGGTGAATAACCTCATTGGTAAACTCATCTAAACTAAAATTCTCCTTGGTTTTAAAGTATTCCATAGAGCGGTTCAGCATATCTATCTGATCGCTTTTTGATACATCAAATTTCTCTGCGTATTCATTGGTGATAAAACTCTTGCAAAGACTGAGGTATTTATCGGTATTGTGGTAGTCGTCCGCATAGGGTGTTACCTGTAAAAAATCGGTGACCCAGTACTGAGCATCATTCTGTTTATTGGTAGCATCAACGATACTTACTTTAAACCCTTCGTTGGTATTGGTATGAAAGATGAGACAACCTTTATCGAGTTTGTTGATGTTTACGCCTTCTTCCTGTATCACTTCCCAACTGGGGCCGTGTTGAAATACCTTCAGAAAGGTTTCTTTGGTTTCTGATTTAAAGATGCCCACTGCTCTTATAAAATCACCTTCATAAGGCACATTATCAAACTTCACTACGTACAACTCACCTTCTTTTACTTTAACGTGCGTTGATTTACTATACAGGAATTGCGCCAGTAAAGCAGATTGCTCCAGAAAGCTTTCCCGCTCTTCGAAGATCTTACGAACAAAGGAATACACCTCGTTCATATTTATGTCGCTGAGGTGGGTAAAATTGAACGACTCATTTTCATTAAATGGTCCCAGAAAATATTTGGTAAGCAGGCCTCTTACCATATCGTCGTTCAGTGTGAGTGGGTTGGCAGAAAGCTTTAGCTCTTCACCCCGGGAAGGGTTCCCCACTTTATGAACGATCGCCTGTTCCAGCTGTACGCTATCAATTCCGGTCATAACCTGTTTTTGAGGCCGCGAAGATAAGGTTGAGGAGCTACGGAAATTGACAATTTCGCCAACCGGCAACCGGATGTTGATAATTTTTACCTATTTCACATCGAAATCGATCACGATCCTTTCGCTGCGGGGGTGGCTTTGGCAGGTAAGAATAAACCCAGCCTCCACTTCTTCCTGTTCCAGGGCATAGTTGGTGTCCATATCTACCTTGCCTTCCAGTAATTTGGCTTTGCAGGTACTGCATACGCCGCCTTTGCAGGAGAAAGGCAGATCGGCGCCTTGTTGTAAGGCAGCTTCCAGCACGGTTTCGCCATCATAAGGAAGTTCAAAATCAAAAGCGATACCGTCTAATTTCACGGTCACATTACTTTTCTCCCCGGCGCCTTCTTCTTTTCTTACTTCTGACTTCTTACTTCTTACTTCGGTTTTTTCTCCCGGTGTAGTAAACAGTTCAAAGTGAATTTTTTTCTTATCAATGTGCTGTTGTGCCAACCAGTCCTTAACGGTAAAGATCATTTGTTCGGGTCCGCAAATAAAGATGTCATCCATACCCTTAACATCAATGAGCTTTTCACTCAGCAGGGATAACTTTTCCTCAGTAATGCGACCGGAATAAATAACCGCTTCAGTTTGTTCGCGGCTCAGCAAATAATGAACGGCCAGCCGGTTGATGTATTTATTCTTTAAAGCTTCCAGTTGTTCTTTAAAAATAATACTGTTCCGGTGCTGATTGCCATATACCAGTGTAAACGAACTATCGGGTTCGGTTAGCAAGGTGGTTTTTATAATGGAGATCACCGGCGTAATACCACTGCCGGCGGCGAAAGCCAGGTACTTCTTTTTATGCGCGGGGTTAAGTTCGGTAAAGAAGGTGCCGGTAGGCGGCATTACTTCTACCACATCGCCCTTTTTGAGCATATTATTGGCCCAACTAGAGAATTTGCCGTAGGGAGCTTTTTTAATGGCTACGCGTAATTCATTTTCCGTGGGGCAGCTGCAAATAGAATACGAGCGGCGAACCTCTTCATTATTAATTACAGTACGTAAAGTGAGGTTTTGACCGTGTTTGAACAGGTAGTCGTTTTTAAGATCATCAGGCACCTCAAATGCGATAGATACACAATCGGGCGTCTCCTTTCTGATGTCTGCAATCGTTAATTGATGAAAATGCGTAGCCAAAAGGGCGAAATTTTAGTGAAAAAAACTATGCTTGTTTACGGAGGCCATCAACCAGTATCTGCACCATGTTATCTTCCAGCACTTCGCCTTCGATCTTCTTTTTACTGCGGTGCCAGCTTTCAATACCACTAACGGCATGCAGCATGATCAAAACCGCGGTAGGTGCATCAATTGGTTTTATTTCTCCTTTGCGAATTCCTTCTTCAATAACCGAAGCAATGCGTTGCCGGTAGGCGCGGCGCTGGCTTTGCATGTTTGATAAGTAAGGGTCCGTAAGGTGTTTCCACTCCCGGTCGCTTACGTATACCTCTTCATAATTATCCAGCATTTGCTTTATATGGAACCGAAGAATTTCCTGGATCTTTTCAATGGCGGTCTTATTGGGATTGGCGTCTACTTCCTCAATGTGCGACATGAAATTGTTAGCCGTTTTAAAACAGATCTCCTGTAGTATCTCGGCTTTTGAACTGATGTGGTTGTACAGGCTGGCGGCCTCTACGCCTACATGTTCGGCCAAATCGCGCATGGAAGTGGCGCTGAAACCCTTTTCGCGAAACAGCTTGGCTGCTTTAGCGATAATTACATCTTTCCGTGTACCGTTTCTGTTTCTTTTAATTTTAGCCATATGAATCAGGGGTCAAAGATAATATAATGCTAACAATTGTTAGCGTGATTTACATGATTACGGGTAAAAAAATAAAATTAGTCTGCTAACAAATAACAGGCAATAACACTAAGTGGGCAGTAGTGCTGTAAGCGGGTCATAATCATGGCAGCCGTGGAACGGATGCAGTAGTTAATGTAGTTGAACGCTGTATATATTATTACCAATTACCAGCGATCGTACTGTTACCGGAAGGTGGCAAGTTAATAAATAGTAAGCCAAAACCGGCTGGTTGTTTCAGCACATCCAAAATTTCGCGTAGGTTTGCACGCCGCAATCCCCGCTTTCAGCCGAAGGCAGGCATTTGCAGCGCTTTTCACCTAAAAAAATATTTATGTCTTTGATTGTTGTGGGCACCATGGCCTTTGATGCAATAGAAACGCCTTTTGCCAAAACCGACCTCATTGTGGGCGGATCTGCTACCTATGTAGCCTATGCAGCCAGTAATTTTGTTCAGCCTATTCAGCAAATCTCTATCGTGGGATTCGATTTCCCCAAAGAAGAAATGCAGGAACTGGAAAGCAGAGGAACCACACTGGAAGGCGTTAAAGTTGTGCCCGACAAGAAATCCTTTTTCTGGAGTGGCCGCTACCATATGGATATGAACAGCCGCGATACACTGGTTACCGACCTGAACGTATTGCTGGACTTTGATCCTAAAGTGCCTGAATCATACCAAAGCGCTGAATTCCTGATGCTGGGTAACCTTGATCCAAAGATCCAGATGAGCGTGATTAAACAAATGAAAACCCGTCCCAAGTTGATTGTGATGGATACCATGAATTTTTGGATGGAAGCCGCTATGCCTGAACTGGAAGCTGTGTTGAAAGAAGTGGATGTGTTGATGCTGAACGACAGCGAAGCACGCCAGCTGAGCGCTCAGTTCTCCCTGGTAAAAGCTGCCAAAGAAATTTTGAAAATGGGCCCCAAATACCTGATCATTAAGAAAGGGGAACATGGCGCCTTGTTGTTCCATAAAGACCAGGTGTTTTTTGCACCCGCCTTACCGCTCGAAGATGTATTTGACCCCACTGGCGCCGGCGATACCTTTGCCGGTGGATTTATTGGCCACATTGCCCGTACCAAAGACATCTCGTTCGATAACATGAAAACGGGTATTATAGTAGGATCGGCGATGGCTTCTTTCTGTGTAGAGAAATTTGGGCCGCAACGCCTGAAAGAAATCTCCCGCGCCGACATCGACAACCGCATTCAACAATTCGTTGAGCTGGTGAACTTTGATATTGAGTTGGTTTGAAGGTCGGCCCCGAAGGATTAAAATAACAAGCCCTCCCGATGCATCGGGAGGGTTTCTTTATGTAAGAAGTTTTATTTAAGCATACATCAACTTTCCCTTCGGTTCTGGAATTGTACGTCCCAGGGCTAGTGCCGTTTCGATCCATTCACTAATTACAATCTGTACATTTTGCAGGGCTTCCATATAGGAGTCACCATCGGCCATACAACCAGCCAGTTCGGGCACTTCTGCAATAAAGGAATTATCCTCCTTGCTCCAGTATATAATGATTTCGTATTTACTTTCCTTCATTTGACATTAGTTTGTACTTAATAATTAACTCCCTTACCTGTTTTACTTGGTAGGGTTTGGCTTTTCCATTTGAAGGTTGAATATTAATAATCTCTTCAATGCCTTCTTTGAAATAAATATGATGACTGCCTTTTATTCTTTCTTCGAATTTCAGTTTCGATAATATACATTTCAATTCACCAAAATCCATATTTCGATCTGAAAAACCAGAAAGCAGCTTCTGCATCAACTTCTCAAATTTACTCATTTTGTTCCGGTTATTATAATGGCTAAATAGTGTTGGTTTCCACGGAGTAAGCGTTAATACCGCCTCGCCAGTGTAACAGTTTGCTTAAACTTCTTCTTCTTCCCCTGCCCGTTAAACAGTTCAATCAATACTATATAGGTACCCATGGGTAGCTTATTCATTTTGTCGCCCAACCCATCCCAGCGGAAGCGGCCGGTAGCAGATAAAGTTGCGTTTTGAGTCAGGTAGCGCACCATTCGGCCATTAGCATCAAAAATGCGGATGTTGGCTACAAAACCAGGCTCCGGAAACAGATAATCAATCACTGCAAAATCATTGAACCCATCATTATCAGGCGAGAAAACAGCCGGGCTTATAACTACCTGACCAGGCAACTGTGCATCGCCCATAAGCTGGGAGTTGGGATAACCGGGCGTACCAAAATTCATCGTGGATGCAGCCGACGACCAGTTCGATTTATTCTGTGTTGGCTGATTATAACTAATACGCTCCAATGCAATGCCCTCTTCATCATTGATCAATCCAAAATGCCAGCTATGGTCATATTGCAATTCATCAACAACAGCACCCTGCATATTCATCAGCACAACGGTTCCTTTATCATCGGGCATGGATGGCAGTGCAGACAGTTCAATAATAAGAGCAGGGTCTTTAATAAGGTACTGCTGTTGTAACCAGAATTTGTTTTCAGTAAGTACCCGGTATTCGCCCGGAAATAACAACCAGGAAGTGGTACTTACCGGTGTAATACCAGTAAGCTGATGCGTGCCATTGCGGGTGGCCAGGTACAACTGTTTCAGATCTATAACCCGGTTACTGCGGTTGTATATTTCTATGTAATCAAACCCATTGGGCTGCGGGTTAAAAAGAACTTCATTAATAACTACAGCCAGGCTATCGGCCATAACCGGTAAACCTGCTTTGGCGGTGTTGAGTTGATTAATAGCGTTCCCCGCACAATCTTTTACATTATTGACGGCTAACTCATACACCATTTGGTTATTCAGCGGTGCTTCCAGCTTCAACACAACTTCTGTACACAAAGGCATGATAACATTGGCAGAAACAGCATGCATTACGCTGTTATTAATTGTATAGTTTGTGGGAGTTGCCGCAGAACCACTATCAACCGGTTCTTCAAAAAATGCTGAAATGGTGAGGCTGTCGATAGTGGTGGTGCGTACCAATACCGGAGGTTGATCGTCGGGGTTGTTATCAGCTACTCCATTCTTTTTACCTGGGGTTCCACCTGTATTATTGGTACTGGCTTTCCAGTTTTGAATACCTGCGCAGGGGTTTCTGGTATCAATCATTTCCAACGACCAGCCCCCATCGCTTTTAACTGCATTCTGATACCAGTTGGTGTTGTAACCAACCGCGTGTACCAGTCTGCCATCTGCAGCATACAGCGCAATAACATCCACATCATTATTAAGAGAAGGGAAATTACTTACGCCTATAGTTGTACCAAAGGGCGCAAACAGGGGTACTGCATTGGTGGTACAAATAATAACAAAGCTATCAGGCTTTAAAATGAAGTTGGAAGAAATGGTGGCAGTAGTACTACCATCGCTTAGCTTCCAGTTACGGATATTATAGGCCGTTGCAGAAACATTCTTTAGTTCAATAAACTCCGCATTGGGTAGTTGAACCGGTGGTGAAGGATCGGGCAGCAATTCATCGATGACCACATCGTATCGATTGGGCAATTGGGCAGCAGCACCTGCTGCAAAAAGCAAAAGGCCAAAAAACGACAGAAGCCGTTGACATACAGATAGCACCATGGTTGTAGACAGTTTTAATACTATCTAAGCAGAGCCAGGCCAAAGGGTGTTAAATGTATTAGTTATTAATAGAATAAGCCGTTTTTTGTCGGTTAATCTTGTTTTTGGACCCGATAAGCTCAAAAAATTAAATTTGGGCATACAACAAATGCGAATTAATTTTGGCCCTCGACATGCGAATGATAAAGAAACATACAAAGACTACCAAGACAATCTCCATACACGGGGAAGGTTAAGGACTACTTTGTATACTAACATATTCAGGAGCCTTCCCCAAAAACGGGAAGGCTTTTTTATTTAACACTCTTACCTGAAACAGGGGGTGTTCAACCAAAAAAACAAAACAAAAGGAGTAAAACATGAAAGTTGCGGTTGTAG
>CBIMFG010000051.1:0-10272 GCA_966243125.1 uncultured Niastella sp. | reverse complement strand
ATCACGGCTGCTTTTAAAGAATTGTGTGAGTCATTGGGCTGTACGCTTTTTATGGGATTGCTGGCAACCGTTAACGCACTATTGTACCGCTATAGTAACCAGGAAGATTGTATCATCGG
Source organism: uncultured Niastella sp. (assembly GCA_966243125.1). GTDB lineage: Bacteria > Bacteroidota > Bacteroidia > Chitinophagales > Chitinophagaceae > Niastella. The sequence continues at coordinate 10,153 of CBIMFG010000051.1, read as the reverse complement.
CAGCCCCATAGCAGGCCGGGAACATCCCGATCTGCAGGAGCAGATCGGCTGCTATGTGAACACGCTTGCCCTGCGCACGCAGTTTAGCGGCTCCGACAATTTCCTGACATTATTATCCCGGGTTAAACAGGTAACGCTCGATGCCTATGCGCACCAGGCATATCCATTCGATGCATTGATAGAAGAGCTGGACCTGCCGCGCGATTTGAGCCGCAGTACCCTCTTTGACGTACTCATCGTATTGCAGCATGGGGCGCATTCGTTGGTGGTTAACAAGGGACTGTCCGGATTGCAGATCCGGGGTTATGAAGTTGCCCAGCAGGGTAGCAAATTCGACCTGCAGTTCAGTTTTGTTGAGAACGGCGATCAACTGGCGTTGTATTGTAATTACAATACTGATCTGTTTCATTCCGATACCATCAGCAGGTTGTTAAATCACTTCAGGCAGTTACTGGTCTCCATCATTGCTACTCCTGAGAAACCCATTGGTAGCTTGAACTATCTCGGTGCTTCAGAACAAACCCGGTTGCTGGAAACATTCAATGCTACTCATGCGCCGTACGAATGGAATAAAACGGTGGTTGACTGCATTGAAGAACAGGTGTTGCGTACACCCGATGCTGCGGCGCTGTTATATGAAGACAAGCAGCTAAGCTACCGCATGCTGAATGAGCAGGCAAACCGGTTGGCTAACTACCTGAAGCAGGTGCATAATGTATCGGCAAATGACCTGGTTGGTATTCAGCAGGAGCGTAGTGAATGGCTGGTGATTTCCTTGCTGGCTGTTTTAAAGTCGGGCGGCGCTTATGTACCTGTAGACCCCGCCTATCCGCAAGCGCGTATTGACTATATTATTGCCGACAGCCAATGTAAAGTAGTACTCGATGAAAGCGAGCTGAACCGGTTCCGCGCCAATATGGAGCAATACAACAGTGAGAACGCAGCTGTAGCTATTGAACCGGCGCACCTGGCCTACATAATATATACTTCCGGAAGTACCGGCCACCCTAAAGGAGTGATGATCACACACAGTAATGTGTATGCATTCATGGATTGGTGTAAGCAGGAATTTGGGGCCTCGAAGTACGAGGTAGTGCTGGGCGTTACATCCATCTGTTTTGATCTTTCGGTCTTTGAAATATTTTATACACTGGTAAGCGGTAAACAACTTCGGTTGCTGCCCGATGCATTATCGATCCCTCAATACTTACACAGTGCGGCGCCATTACTCATCAACACCGTACCCAGTGTAGTGAACAGCCTGCTTGGCACAGCGGCCGATTTGAGTAACGTAAGTGTGCTGAACATGGCCGGCGAGCCCATCCCCACTCATATAATCAGCAGGCTCGATTGCGATCGCATAGAGGTGCGGAACCTGTACGGCCCTTCAGAAGATACCACCTACAGCACCGTATACCGCATAAAAAATGCAGACAATATATGGATCGGTCACCCCATCTCAAACACGCAGGTATATATCCTGAACGATCATGGCCAGTTGCAACCGGTAGGTGTAGCAGGAGAGATCTGCATTTCAGGGGCAGGATTGGCGAAAGGGTATTTACATAAAGCAGACCTTACGGCAGCGAAATTTGTACCGCATCCTTTTATACCAGGCGAGCGAATGTATAAGACTGGTGATTTGGGTAAGTGGCTGGCAGATGGAGAGATAATGTTCCTGGGAAGGAAAGATGACCAGGTGAAGATAAGAGGGTATCGCATAGAGCTGGGGGAAATTGCCCAGGCGCTGCGGGAATATAATGGCATTGGTGAGGCCGTTGTTACAGCCATTAAAACAGGTAACGACGACCATACGCTGGTAGCCTATATAGTAAGTGATGCGGAGTTGAACGTAAAGGACATCCGCAACTGGCTGGGCGAAAAGCTGCCAAAATATATGGTGCCTGCTCACTTTGTGCAATTGGAAGCACTGCCTTTGTTACCCAATGGTAAGCTGAATAAAAAAGCATTGCCTGCACCGGAAGGTTCCATATCGGGCGTAATGTATGAAGCGCCGCGCACCAGGGTAGAAGCGCAACTGGTGCAAATATGGCAGCAGATCCTGAAAAAAGAACGTATAGGTATTACAGATAATTTTTTTGAACTGGGCGGCCACAGTTTAAAAGCCATCTCGGTCTTATCCGCCATTCATGCCGCGTTTGGCATCTCCATAAGTATTAAAACCCTGTTCACGCATCCGGTAATTGGCAGGTTGGCCGAACATATTGACGCAACGATCGCTACCACGTCCATATTTGAAAAGATCCCGCGCGCAGAACTGGCGCCGTCGTATCCCGCGTCCAATGCCCAGCTCAGAATATGGCTGGAATCGCAAACAGCAGCTGCTTCCATCGCTTATCATATTCCATTCCAGGTAAACCTGTATGGCGTTCATGATCTGTCGTGTTTGAAAAAAGCGATCATTCAGGTTGTTGAAAGGCATGAGATCCTTCGTACCGTATTCGGGTTAGATGAAGATCAGGAATTGCGTCAGTATATTCTTTCTGTAGAGGAGCTTGGTTTCGAAGTTGATTATAATGATCTCAGTGAGGCGCAGAACCCCCTGATGCTGGTAAGTGAGTATGTTACACAAGACAATCATCAGTTGTTTGACCTGGAGACCGGCCCATTGCTCAGGGCGGCCATTTTGAAATGTGCCGACGATCATTATATGCTTTATTGCAACCTGCATCATATCATCTGTGATGCCTGGTCGGTTGGTATACTGAAAAAAGAAGTGCTGGCCTTTTATGAGGCTTTCACAAGGGATCAGTCCTATTCTTTGCCTGTGCTGAATCTTCAGTATAAAGACTATACAGTTTGGTATTTGCAACAGCTAAACAACAACGGTTTCCTGCATCAACAGGCATACTGGGAAAAACAGTTAGGTGGCGGGTTGCCTCAGTTGAATTTTCCGGCTAAACAAACGCGCCCCCCTGTAAAAACCTATAACGGTGCAACCCTAAGAACTTACCTGCCTGCCGATGTTACCAAACAATTGAAAGCATACGCTTTAAAAAATAACGGATCGCTGTTCATGGTGGTGTTGGGTACACTTCATGTGCTTTTGAGCCGGTATACCGCTGCAGCTGATATTATTATCGGCAGCCCCTTTGCAGCCAGGGAGCATGCCGACCTGGAAAACCAGGTAGGGTTTTACACCAATACGCTTCCCTTAAGAAACCGGCTCGAAGAAGGAGATACTTTCGATGCTTTCTTTAAAAAGGTAAGAAATACAGTATTGGAGGCGCAGGATAATCAGCAGTACCCGTTTGAACAACTGGTGCGGGATCTGCAGCTGAAAAAAGATCCTTCCCGCAACCCGCTTTTTGATGCAATGCTGGTGGTAAACAATCAACAGGAAATGGAAAGCAGCCCTGCACCTGCAGCTATAGACGATATTGTTCCCGGATCTAACAGCACCAGCAAGTTTGACCTGCTCTTTATTGTGGAAGAAGCGGGCGATCTGTTATCGTTCAGGGTGGAGTATAATACCGATCTTTTTGAACCGGCATTGATCCGCCAGTTTATGCAGCATTACAAAATCATCACGGCTCAACTCCTGGCCGGTTCCACCACGCCGGTAGCTGCCATCAATTATCTTTTCAACAACGAAGGTGTGTTATTGGGAGAAACGCCTGCTGCATACAGCAACGAGGGAGTGATCGCGTATTTTGAGCGGCAGGCAGCAAAAACACCCAACAAAATTGCCGTTCAGTACGGTGACCAATCTTTTACCTACCGCCAGATAAACGAACGGGCCAATCAACTGGCGCATTATTTACGGGCCGTTCATAAGGTGTCCCCGCAAACGAAGGTGGCGGTCATCCTCGACCGGTCGCATTTTAATGTGGTGGCTATGACAGGTGTAATGAAATCAGGCGCCTGTTATGTGCCTGTTGATCATAAGGGCCAGCCCCAACGGATTAAATACATGCTCAACGATGCCTCCATTGGCGTCATCGTTTCTGTACGGGGCGTACTCGATACTGCTATAGCTGCCGGCCTGGATATCATTTATCTGGATGAGTTGGACCCTGCTGCCGGGAATACGGTAAATCCCGAACGGGTGAATGTGCTGGATGATCCTTCCTTCATTATATATACTTCCGGATCAACAGGAAATCCCAAAGGCGTTATTCAAACCCACCGCATGTTGAATAATTTGATCCAGTGGAATATGCATCATGCCGGCATTGATACGGGCTTACAACACCTGCAATATTGTTCTTTCTCTTTTGATGTTTCGCTGCAGGATTGCTGGTTTGTTTTAAGTAGTGGCGGTACGCTGCACATTACCCCCGAATACATGAAAACAGACTTTTTATCGCTGATGGACTATGTTGTTAAAAATGGCATTGAGGTATTAAGTTTTCCGTTTTCTGCATTAACCGGATTCTTTCATGAGCTGGCGCCCGGCTTCAATGAAAAGCACCAGGTGAAACATATTATCTCCTCAGGAGAGCAGTTGGCTGTAAACAAAACCCTGGAGGTTTTCTTACGTCAGCATCCCCGGGTAAAGCTGCATAACCATTACGGACCCTCTGAAACACACGTAGTAACCAGTTATACCATGAGTACAGCTGGAGAAGGGATTGTTTCTTACGTACCCATTGGTAAACCGCTTCCCAACACATGTATTTATCTGCTTGATAAAAACTTACAACCTGTTCCTGCGAAGGTGACCGGTGAGATCTATATAGGTGGTGAGAACCTGGCAGCAGGTTATCTGAATTTGCCTGAGCTCACGGCCCAACGATTTATAGTTTCTCCATTCAATAAACAGCAGAAAATATATAAAACCGGTGACCTGGCTTACCTGGATCATTCCGGAAATATTGTTTACCTGGGCCGTAATGATGACCAGGTGAAGATCAGGGGGTACCGGATTGAATTGAATGAGATCAAAAACGCATTGCTGGCACAGGAAGGAATTACCCAGGCATATGTGGATGTTGTAAAACGAAATAATGAACCATCACTGGTGGCATACCTGGTTGCTGCCACTGAAACAGACAGACGCAAAGTAAGAAAAGAGCTCAGTAACGGGTTGCCCGATTATATGGTTCCGGCGCACCTCATCCTGCTCGATGCAATTCCGCTTACGCCCAATGGCAAGATCAATAAGAAAGCGCTGCCGCCTGTAGCGGAGAGTGAATGGGCGCCCGCTGAATATGTAGCTCCGGATACTGAAACAGAAAAGAGACTGGTAGCCCTATGGAAGAAAGTGTTAGGGGTAGAGAAAGTGGGCATAACGGATGATTTCTTTGAGTTAGGCGGGCATTCCCTGCATATAACGCGGATGCTGTATGAAATAAATAACGGCTTTGATATCAGGCTTCAGATCAAAGCTGTATTCGCATCCCGTACCGTGCAGGAACTGGCGCAGGTAATAGAAGAGGAGATCATCTTCAGGAACGGGGTGGCTACAAGCATCGAAGATCAATTTACAAACGAAAAAAATTCCGGATTATGGGAAATCTGATCATAAAGCACGAGTTAACAAAACTGATTCAGGCGGGTTTAAGATTTGAGATAGCTGAGGGCAAGCTTCAGGTAAGAGGTAATCTGAGTGCTTTAACCGACGCAGATAAGCAATTTCTAAAAACCCACAAAGAAGATATTATCTCTTTAATTGAGCGTGAGGCACGGGATATACCTGTTATACAGCAGGCTGGTAAAAACATGCCCATGCCGCTTTCATTTTCCCAGCAGGGCTTGTGGTTGCTGGATAAGATCAATGATGGCAGTAAACATTATAACCTGATCTCCGCTTTTAAATTGAAGGGCGCCCTTGATTACCAGGCGTTGAACCAAACTTTTCTCACCATTCTTCAAAGGCATGAAAGTTTGCGCAGCATCTTTACGGTAGCTGTATCAGGCGAGCCTGTTCAAACAACCAGGGAGGTGGGCGATTTCAGTGTGACCATAGAGGAAACAGCAGCTGCGGAAAACCAGGAAGCACTGGCTGCACAAATAATCCGGGAGGAAACGCACCGGGTATTTGATCTTACCAAAGATCTTTTATTGAGTGTGCGGTTATTGAAGCTAAGCCGGGAAGAACATATACTGCTTGTGAATATGCACCATATTGCCTCCGATGGCTGGTCGCGGGGAATATTGGTGAAGGAGTTCAGTGTGCTGTACAGCAGTTATGTAAAAGGCGAAGCCAATCCTTTACCGGAATTAAGTATACAATATGCCGACTATGCATATTGGCAAAGGCAATGGCTGAAAGGAAAAATACTGGACGAACAAATTAGTTATTGGAAAGAACAGCTGGCTGGCCTTCCGGTAGTACACAATCTTCCATTAGATAAACCAAGACCCCTTACGCAAAGCTTTAAAGGGAGCAACTATGTTTCCCGGATACCGAAGGAGGTACTCACTGCTTTGTATAACCTGTGCCAGCTGGAGGGCGCTTCCTTATTCATGGGCATTCATGCTGCCTTCAGCACATTATTGGCGCGGTACAGTAATGAAACAGATATTGTAGTAGGCTGTCCCATTGCAAACAGGGAACGGCCCGAAACGGCCGGGCTGGTGGGTTTCTTCATGAACCTGTTGGTTTTAAGAAGTGATCTGTCGCAGAAGCCAGGTTTCAGGCAACTGGTAAGGCAAAGCAAAAAAATGCTGGAAGAAGCGTATCAATACCAGCAGATGCCTTTGGAAAAGCTGGCAGATGAATTAAAAGTAAAGCGGAACCTGAGCCACAATCCTTTATTTCAGGTACTGCTGGCGCTGCATAATAATCAGAAAGAAGAGCTCTCGATACCCGGCCTTACAATGGAGTCGCTGAACTACGCCGGTAACAGTGCCAAATACGATCTTTCATTGAATGTAACCGAACAGGCAGAAGGACTGGTACTGTCGTGGGAATATAATACGGATCTGTTTGAAGCCGCTACCATTGCGCGGATGGCTGGTAGCTTTACACGCCTGCTAACGGCATTACTGGCCGAGCCTGATGAGCAGGTGTTTAAGTTACATATGGTGAGCGAAAGTGAATCGCTTGACATGTATAAACATTTACAGGGTGAACGGGTAGCCTTACATAGTGAAGAGAGCGCGACCAGTTCATTTAACCGCCAGGTACAGCATAAGCAAGATGAAACTGCTCTTATCTGCAACGATATTTCTTATACCTATAAGGAATTGGGGAAGAAGGTGGATGTGATTGCAGCGTTGTTGGTAAAACAGGGCGTGCAAAGCGGTGATAAAGTAGGGATCTATTTAGTGCGGAACGTTGACATGGTAGCCACTATTTTCGCCTGTTTTAAATTGGGCGCTGCCTATATTCCGCTCGACCCTGTGTATGCCGCCGGAAGGATCAATCAGATCATAACCGATGCCCGGCCTGCATGTATTGTTACGGTACAGGCGTTAAAAGAAACCTGGTTAAAAGAACACACCCGGGAGCGCTTTTTATGTCTCGATAATGCCGGTCTCCCGGAAGAAGATCCCATTACCTGCGCGGAATACAGTGAACAACATGTAGCCTATATCATCTTTACATCCGGCACAACCGGAAAGCCGAAAGGCATAGAAGTTACGCAAGGCAACTTAACCAACTTATTAAAAGCACTGGATTGTTCATTTGGTACGGAGGCAACACAAAGATGGCTTGCGCAAACCAGCATGAACTTCGACATCTCGGTGCTGGAGCTTATCTGGACAATCTCCCGCGGGCATACCGTTGTATTGCAGCAAACAAATCCTTTCAAGCTGTTGCCGCCCGACCGTTTAGGCGCTGCAAAAAAATTGGAATTCAGTGTAATGTTCTTTGGCGCCGACAGGAATGAGCGCGGCCGCAAGTATGATCTGTTGCTGGAGACAGCAAAATTCGCCGACAAAAACAGCTTCAGCGCTATCTGGACGCCCGAACGGCATTTTGGAGAATTTGGCGGCGCATTTGCAAGCCCGTCACTCATAGGTGCTGCTTTGGCTACCGTTACAGAGAACATAGGCATCAGGGCCGGTAGCGTTGTGTTACCGCTGCATGATCCTATACGGGTAGCCGAAGAATGGTCGATGATCGATAACTTAAGTGGTGGCAGGGCAGGAATAAGTATTGCTTCAGGCTGGCACCCCAATGATTTTGTTTTTTATAACGCCGATTATCGCAACCGCCATCAACAAATGCGCGATAAGATCGCAGAATTGAAGAACCTCTGGAATGGTAACCCGGTAGAACGCAAGAATGGCGTAAATAAAAATAGTTCCGTTACCATCAGGCCTTATCCCGTACAAAAGGAATTGCCGCTTTGGGTTACGGCTGCCGGTAGTCCTGAAACGTTCAGGTATGCCGGAGAGATAGGCGCAAATATGCTCACCCACATGCTGGGGCAATCGCTGGAAAAGTTAGCAAGTAACATCGCCATCTACCACCAGGCTTTAAAAGACAATGGGTTCAGCATAGCCGACAAAAAGGTTACCCTCATGTTGCATACCTATATAGATGCCACTGAGCAAACTGCATTGGATTTGAGTGAGCAGCCTTTCAAAGATTACTTAGGGTCCTCTATTCAGTTAATGGAACCATTGGCCAAAGAGAACGGTTTGGATATTAATACACAGCGGGATGATATCATTGAAATGGCATTCAGGAAATTCTCGAAAGAGAATACGCTGATAGGTTCTCCTGAAACCTGTCAGAAAATATTACATAGTATCAGTAACATCGGCGTTACCGAAGTGGCGTGTTTGGTTGATTTTGGGGTGGCAGGTGAAAAAGTGCTGCAGGGGCTTGAGCAGATTGTTAAGGCAAAAGACATCTACCATGCTCATGTTGATCTTGTACAATCCCTGCATGCAGATAATCAGAAAACAGAACTGGACCTCATACAGGAATATGAGCTCACGCATGTGCAAATGACACCGTCACAAACCAAATTGATCGTTGATCTGCATAATCAGGCCCCAGGTAAAAAGTTGTCGTCTGTTCAGCACTGGTTCATAGGAGGCGAGGCCCTCAGCCAGGGGCTTATAAAAAGTTTACAGGCTATCACTGGCGCCAAACTATACAATATGTATGGCCCCACCGAAACAACCGTTTGGTCGGCCTGGCGGCAGATCAACGAAGATGATATTCATATAGGCCAACCTATCATCAATACCGATCTGGTGCTGCTGAATGAGTTTGAGCAACAGGTGCCGGTAGGGGTTGTTGGCGAACTCTGTATCGGTGGCGCAGGTGTTGCAAAAGGGTATTACCAAAATCAGGAACTCACCAGTAAAAGCTTTAAGATCATAAACAACCCGCCTATTGGTAACAACAGGTTTTATAAGACGGGCGACCTCATGAAATTGAATATGCAGGGAACCCTGGAATATATAAGCCGGAAAGACAGCCAGGTTAAGGTAAATGGTTATCGCATAGAGCTGGACGAAATAGAAACAACCATAGCCAAAGTACCCGGTGTAAAGCAGTGCAAAGTAGTACCCGTAAAAAATGATACGACCACGTCTTTGTTTGCATACATAGTAAAGAAAGACATGGTTCACGGGGATTACCAGGATGTGCTGCCTGAAGAGCAGGCTAAACCTTTTCATTTCCCCGATGGCAGTGTTGTATACCATCAGTCAGACAGGCAGCTCACCATGCTCTACAAGGAAATTATGGAGCGCGGCGTATACTTCAGGCATGGCATAACCATACCCGAAAACGGGCTGGTACTGGACCTGGGCGCAAACATCGGCACCTTTAGCATGGATGTAAGTCAGAAACATCCCGGCGCTACCATCATTGCATTTGAACCCATTCCGCAAATATTTTCCGCCTTAAAGAAAAACTTTGAGCACCGGCAAATAAAAGGATGTGTATTGAACTATGGCGTTTCAGACAAAAAGGAAAAGGCCACCTTTCATTACTATCCTGAAATGGCCGGTATGTCGGGAAGATTTGCAGACGGGAAAACGATCGTGCAGGCTGTTGGCAGGTACATGGAGCATGACAAAGACAGGTTGCAAAAAGATACCGGTAACCTGTTAGGCGAACGGGTAGAGATCGTAAGATCTTTTTACGAAAATATGGAAGGGCAGCAGGGGTTGTCTGATGAGGTGGAACAATACCTTTCTTCTTTGTACACGTCCCGCGAGGTAGACTGTCAATTAACAACCGTTTCAGCTATTATTGATGAGTTGAATATACAGG
>CBIMFG010000050.1:0-10296 GCA_966243125.1 uncultured Niastella sp. | reverse complement strand
GGTTCTATGCTGAGGGTATAATTTAAGGTAATAGCAATGGCTACAAGAAGTGTAGTGAGCAGAAAAACGGAGCGGTTGATAGATTGTACGTAATTGCGCAAATAACCAATGATCTCGTTCATATAAGGAAGGTAAATAAAAAAATCCCCGACGGTGAGGCCGGGGATTAATAATATGTTGAATGGTGAAGGTTACTTCGATTCAAAACTGGCTTTCATCTTACCCATCAGGTCGGTAGCGATCATTTTTTCGGCCAGGTTTATCATGGCCACAAATGCTTTGGCTTTTGAAATACCATGCGCAATGATCACTGGTTTGGCAACACCTAAAACCGGGGTTCCGCCGTACAGTTCAAAGTTAAAACGATCGAGGTACTCGTGTTTTATCTCTTTCCGGTGGGTGATCTCGTAAATTGATTCGGCCATTTTCAGGATCACGTTTCCGGTGAACCCGTCACAAACCACTACATCAGCTTTATCGAGAAACACATCGCGGCCTTCCACATTGCCTGTGAAATTGATCTGGTCATTTTCTTTCAGCAGGGGATAGGTGCTTTGCGCCAGCAGGTTGCCCTTGCCTTCTTCTTCACCAATATTCAGCAATGCAACACGCGGATTGTTAATGCCCAGAATGTGTTTCGCGTAGAGCGAGCCCAGCGTGGCAAACTGGTTCAGGTGCTCGGGTTTACAGTCGGCATTTAAGCCAACATCGAGCAACAGGCCAGTGTTTCCGTTGTCTTTGGGAATAATGGTTGAAATAGTAGGCCGCTGAACGCCTTCCATGGGTTTAATGCTATACATAGCACCCACCAGCATGGCTCCGGTATTGCCGGCGCTAATAAATGCGCCCGCTTTTCCTGTAGCCAGCAAGTGAAAGCCCACAGCTATTGACGATTGCTGCTTTTCTTTCAGCGCTTTTGTAGGAGATTCGTTATACTCAATTACCTGGGGGGCGTGAATTACCTTAACCTTATCGGCTGGTATCTTATATTCCTGCAGTAATGGATTTATCTGCGCTTCATCACCCACTAGAAACAACAGAGCCGGATTATCAGCTTCTGTCAGGTAATCGCGGACACCCTTTACAGCCTCCACTGGTGCAAAGTCTCCGCCCATCATGTCTAAACAGATAGTCATTTCCGGCAACGAGGCTTATTATGTTATAATAATAAAGTAGATCAGAAAAAAAGGGCTTAAAATGAATTAAGCCTTTTCCATAACTACTTTTCCTTTATAATATAATTTGCCTTCACTCACGTGAGCGCGATGGCGTACATGCGTTTCACCTGTAGTGCTGTCTTTGCTTAAGGTTACTTTTTCAGCCTGATAGTGTGTTCTTCTTTTAGCACCCCGTTGTTGGGAATGTCTCCGTTTTGGATTAGGCATACACTCAAATTTATAACTTCAAAAAAAATAATCAATTGTCTTCTAAATCTTTAAACTTCTCCAACCCTTTCCATAAAGGATTGGTGGATGTTTTTTGTTCTTCTAACTTCCTGAGCATTTCCAACACTTCTTTATTACAGTGTGGTCCGCCCATTTCATCATCAGCACACATCCGTTGCATAGGAATGCTCAGGTTTATGAATTCATATATCCAGTCGGCTATGTGCAAATGGCTTTCGCCTTTTGAGATGTAATAAACATCGGGATCTTCCTCCTGTTCATTCATTACATCTGGTTCGTCCACCATTTTTACAACAATGTTGAACTCATCCCACAATTCCAGTGGCAGGTTATTGCCGCAGCGGTCACAGGTAACTTCCAGTTTGCCACCTACTTCAAATTTCAGCAGCATAAAGCCATTTTGCTTTTCCAACGTCAGTTTTACGTGCGCCGTGCAATGGCGGAAGTCCTGCTCCTGGTACTCTACAAAGAACTTATCGTCGATGGTATATTCAAATTCATGATTGCCTGGTTTCAGTCCTACAAAAGCTATATCGTAATTCCGTCGGCTGTTCATGAACTACCCTTTTAAAGAGTTTGCAAAGGTAGGGATATTCAGGCAAACAGGTAAAGCTAAATGCAAAAAAATACCAAAAACATAGGCAATATGTTCAGTTTGCTACCAGAAATCCCCGTGTTATAACACAAAATTACTGTAAATGATTGAGTTTTAAGTTCTCAGTTCTCTGTTCCTGAATTCATAGTTCAAAGTTTCGAGTTCAAAGTCTCGGCTTTTTGCTTGTGGTTTGCAGCTTGGGGCTTGAAGCTGATGGTTTTAATGATGGCATTTCGTTGTTTTTTCTTCCCCACCATGGCCTGGGCCGTTTGCCAGGCAGTTTTGGCAATTATTTTAAGATCCAGCCCAAAACCGGCGTATTGTACATACCAGGCATCCCATTCATACCTTTTATATATACACTCCCGGCTAACCACTTTTCCATGATACCCTTTTACCTGGGCCAGCCCGGTTATGCCCGGTTTTACCAGGTTGCGGAATTTGTAACGGGGAATCAGGACAGCAAATTCATTACAATCGGCATGCATATGGGGGCGGGGACCAACCAGGCTCATACTGCCGGTAAGTACATTAAAAAACTGAGGCAGCTCATCCAAATTCGATTGCCGAAGGAACCGCCCCAGCGGCGTCGCTGCTTCCTCCCCTACATCCATGCGCTTAGGATGCGCTACGGGGTTATGCGCCAGGGTGCGTAATTTGAAACAGGTAAATGATTTTCCCCCACGACCGGTACGTTTTTGCAAAAAGAACGCAGGGCCCTTTGAGCTAAGTTTTATTAACAAAGCCAGCAGTGGCAATACCCAGCTCAACACAGTTATTATTATTACCGATGCAAACAATACATCCAGTATCCTTTTGCAAAGGAAGTAGCCTCTTTTGCCATCAACATATTTACGAAGGACGGTCCTTTTCAACAAAGGCAACCTTTTTTCACGAATCATAGTATTCTTAATTACAGTATACGGCTATTACATTAATACAGTTGCCTAAATCAATACTCTATTGCATGCCTGTACAATACGAGCAAAGTATCATTAAAGCATTAGCTTATTTTGATATTTTTAATTATCCGCTTACACTGGACGAAATACATCATTTCCTCGATCAACCTTTATCCAAGGATGATGTACAGCTAACCTTGCAACATTTGGTCGATGATTGCCGGGTGTTTCGCATGGGAAATTTTTATTCATTGCAGCAGGATCTTTCCTTGCGTGCAAGACGAACTAATGGTAACCACAAAGCAGGTAAATTGTTGACTACCGGATATAAAGTTGGTAGTTTTTTGTACCAGTTCCCCTTTGTACGGGGTATTGGTATCTCGGGATCACTGTCCAAAAACTTTGCCGATCAGGATACCGATATAGATTTTTTTATTATTACGCACGCCAACCGTTTGTGGATTGCCCGTACTCTGATGCATTTTTTTAAAAAACTGACATTTATTACCGGGCATCAGCATTTCTATTGCATGAACTATTATATAGACGAAGAGGCGTTGTGCATTGACGAGCAGAATATATTTACAGCTACGGAGATCATTACCCTGAAGCCGGTTTGTGGCAATGGTACTATGGATAAATTTTACGATCAGAATAACTGGACTGGAAATTATTTTCCCAACCAGCCGGTAAGTAAAGAGTCGATGGTATTGGCAAAACCGGGCTGGTTTAAAAGAATGGTAGAATGGTTGCTCGATAATAAAACAGGAAATAGTTTAGATAACTGGCTGATGCGCGTTACTACTAAGCGCTGGCTAAAGAAAGAACAATTGCAGAAAACCAATATGCACGGTATTCGTATGGGCTTGCATACCGGGAAGCATTTTTCGAAGCCGAATCCGGAGTTTTTTCAACGGAAGGTGTTGGATGCATTAAATAAAAAGCTTCATGTTTCACAGGTTATTCATAGTTGACAAGTTGACAAGTTAACAGGTTAACAAGTTAACTTGTCAACCTGTTAACTAACTGCCTTCCTCCTTTCCTCCACCCACATATGTCCCTTCGCTAAAGTTGAACGCAACTTCAGTTTCGTCAATTTGAATAAATTAGCAACCGGTTTCTTCAATTCCTTGTGATAATTCACTTCATAATTGATCATTTGAATGGCGTAGTCGTAGTATTTTCTATTGTAGGTTCTGGTAAAATCAATATCGCGGTCGGTGCTGCTTTCCCAGGGCAGGCTTGTTACAAAGCGATCTTCCACCTCGGCGTATAATGGTGTCCCTTTTATAGGGTAAGCTACAGTAATAGTAAACAGATCGGGATCGGCATTTTTTAAATGTTGAACGGTGGCGTAAATGTCTTCTTTTGTTTCGCCGGGATAGCCTACCATAATAAAGGTTCCGGCCTGCATGCCATGTTTACGCGCCAGCTGAATCATTTGCTGTACCTGCTCTACTTCTACGCGGCGGTCCATGAGATCAATTATTTTTTGTGAACCGCTTTCCGCACCAATCCATACCCGAAAACAACCACTCTTTTTTAAATTGATGATCACCTCGTCATTCATTCTATCAGCGCGGGTAATGCATTCAAATGGGGTTACCAGGTTTCGGCTGGTCATTTCGTTGGTAAACTGTTCCAGCCATTGATGGCTTACGGTAAAAACATCGTCAACAAACCAAAGGCTATCAACATTATAGTTGGCTTTTATATAGGCTATTTCATCAGCTACTTTGGCCGGGCTCCGGCGCCGGTAGCTTTGTCCGTATACGGCACGGCTGCACCATTTACAGCTGTAGGGGCAACCCCGCATGGTGCTTATAGATACGGTACTGGTGCCATGACGGCCTTTCCAGGCATCAAAATACAACGACAGATTTACCTTACGCCGGTTGGGCATTGGCAATACATCGAGGTTTTTTACTTTGGTGCGTTCTTTATTTTGTTGTAATCCTTTTTCGGGGTCAAGAAACGATACGCCTTCAATATCAGTAAGTGTACCGGTAAACGTACCCTCCACAAATTGAACCAGCTCCAGCATGGTTTGTTCCCCTTCACCGGATGCAATAAAATCAGCGCCATGTTCCAAAAATTTAATAGCGTGGTTCCTAACTTCCGGACCGCCCAATACAATTTTCGTATGGGCTAATTCAGGCTGGCTTTTTATATAACTAATAATGCGCAGTACATTCAGCTTCGTCATCAGGTTGGTATAAATACCTACCACATTGGGTTGTTGTTGCTGCAGCTGTGCGCATAATTTATCAAAGGAAGAAAAGGTACTGTCAAATACCTCGTTGTCGTAGCCATTTTGTTCCAGGTAGGCAGAAATATACAAAATGCCCAGGGGAACATAAGGCCGCATAATGGCTTGTTCCTTGGGGTCTTCTTCTATAAAATATCCATGTGTTAACAGGATCTTCATTTGGCTTCTTTTTTAAATAACAGAAATGCATGATCGGCCAGGCTGGTAAAAAGGGATGAGCTTCCTAACCGCTCTTCCCATTGTACCAGCGAATGAAACAAGCGTGGGTGTTGTTGCATATATCCTTCCAGCCACGAGGGGGGAATACATACACCCACGGGTTTTTTTTCAATCAACTGTAACGGCTTCAACAACCGTGCAAATGCTTTTACGGAATAATAATAAACAGGTTGCTGTACACCTGCAGATAATTGCACTGGTACTTCTTTATTGGTCCATCTTCTGAATGCTTGCCGGGGCTGGCCTTTTAATAAGTAATACAAACTATCCCACAAACAATATTTACCAAACAGTACCACGGCCAAATAACCACCGGGTTTTATCAACGATTGTAATCGGGGCCCCAATATTTTCATGTCGGCCGGTGGCACACAATTCAACCCCGCAAAGTTGGATATTATGGCATCGAACTGGCGGTTTTGAAAGGTGGTGTACAGGTCATCAAACGCACAGGTTTGAAATGAAAGTTGACCGGCTCCATTTGTTATGACTATTTTTTGTTGTGCCTGTTCAATCATAGCAGGCGAACCATCGGTAGCAATAACTGAATGCCCCTGGCCTGCCATCCAGAATGCATCGGCGCCTGTGCCGCAATTGATCTCAAGTAGCTGCATGCCAGGTTTACTGGATAGCGGCGGTTGCAACCATTTATAACTAACAGTACGTTGCGCCTGGCCAATAAGGCTTCCGGTAAACGCAGTATCGTAATTGCCTGCCAGTACATTAAAGGTGGTTGCTTTATTCATGTGCATACTGGTTTAATTGCATCCGTTCAACCAACAGCGATGGCATATGCAAACAGGCGGAGGCTATCTTTTTAAAATCAGTACGTGAAAGTGCAAACGGGTTCTTTACTACATTGCGTAAGGCCACCCAGGCTTGTTGTTTGCGAAAGACCAGGTGTACATAGCGATGTAATTTTTTATAATACTTCGGTGGATACGTATTGCGAAACATCAGCAGCAGTTCATCAGAATCTGTCCAATTGGCTTTTTGTGTGAGCTCTGCTTTTACGCGTTCATGAAACAGCGTGCCGGGCAAAGGATAAGAAACCGAAATGCCCATTTCATAAGGCAACAGGTCCTTGATCATACGAATGGTTTTGGCAATGTCATCGTGGGTTTCGCCGGGGTAACCAAATTGTATAAAGAAAGAAGGGTTGATGCCATTTTTTTTCAGCAGGGTAGTGGCCTGATAAATTTGCTCCACCGTGGTACCCTTGTCCATGGCGTCGAGGATCTTTTGCGAACCGCTTTCTGCGCCCATCCAAATGTTATGGCAACCGGCGCGTGCCAAATCCTTGATGGTGTTTTCCTGTAACAACAGATCGGCACGTGCCTGGATCTTAAAACGAAATTTCAATTGTTCTTTCTCCACCAGGTTAGCAAATGCATTTACCCAGCCAGGTTTCAAGCCAAAGATGTCGTCACTAAACCAGATATGATCGAACCCAAATTTCTCTTTTAGCATTTTTAATTCTTCCACCACTTTCTCCGGAGAACGCGCATTGTAACGATTGCCATAAATAGGTTTGGCACACCAGTTACATTTAAACGGACAACCTCTTGTAGTGGCAACGTTCAGAGAAAAATAACCGGAACTTTTTAACCACATGGATCGGTAGGGTGTAATATCAACGAGGTCCCAGGCAGGTTGTGGCAATGCATCGAGGTCCTTCATCACAACGCGCCTGGGCGTTTTGATACATTCGTTTTCCTGTTTGAATGCCAGTCCGGCTATGTGTTGAAAATTAGTTGCTTTATTATTGATGGCCTCCACCAATTCCAGCAAAGTCATTTCGGCTTCGCCAATAATTACAAAGTCGGCGCCTTCAGATAGGTATTGTTCAAAATGATCGGTACTGTCTGAACTGGAAACAATCACCGTACAGCCTCTTGCTTTAGCCAGCTTCATCATATCGAAGGCAGCCTCCCGCATATTGGTCAAACACATTTTGGTGAGGTAGTTGAAACCATCATCGTACAGCACAAAGAAGTTGGGTGCTTGTTGATCAATTGTAGGCTGCACATCCTGCGCCGTATGCGCAAACATGGTGTCGAATAAGGAAACGGAATAACCATTTTCACGCATCAGGGCTGCGGCATACAACGTTGCCAACGGCGGATAAGGTTGCCCGGTAGCCCATTGTTTGGGATCGAACCGAAGAAAATACGAATGAGAAAATAATATCTTGTTGTTCATGATTGGTCTCAGTTTACAGATCCATTCTCGGCGGCAGATTCAGGTAACACACGCATTTTACACAGGTTTCATTCTTATCCATATCTAAATTCTTTCTGAATGCAATCGCCGACTCACTGTTTATAATAGCATCCAGGTTTTGTTGACGAATATTACCCATGGGATCGTGGAAAAAGCAGGGCCGAACGGTTCCGTCTGCTTCAATGACAGTTGATACCCAGGGCGCATTGCATTTTTTGTATGGGAATGGGTTCTTACCATAAAATGCCGCATAGTAACCATAAATTTTTTGCAGTTTCTCTGCCGACTCGGCAATGAACCGTTCTTCAATAGCTGTTTTGTGATACCTGATCAGTTCCTGTACGGCCAATTGCAGGGCCGGTAATTCCGACTCATGTACCAGCACTTCCTGCTGCCGGTCGTTGTTCCAGGTGGTGGCGCGGTTAAAAGCATTGCTGCTTACATCTGCCGGTAAAAAGCTGATTTGATCGAGGCCCATTTCCATAGCACTGTTTACAATGGGGATCCAGTGATGATAATTCAACCGGTGAATAACAGTACGTGCCGAAATGCGAAACTTCGGATTCATACTTTTGATCAGCTGCACCCCGCGTTGCATTTTTTGAAACGCACCGGGTAATTGTCTGATGTTGTCGTGCAAGGCTTCATCCCCATCCAACGAAACAATAATATCGTTCACCCATTCCAGCAATTGATCTGCTTTTTTCTCCAGGGCAATACCCGTAGATAAGAGCGTAACGGCAATGCCTTCTTTCTTCAGCATTTCACAGAACCGGAAAAAGTTCGCATTGAGCAATGCTTCTCCGCCCGACATAACCACTACCTGCGTACCTAACTTTTTAAAGGTGCCCAGTAACCCGGTAATATCCTGTTCGGTAAGTTGTTTCAGGTTTTTATTATCCTTCCAGATATCGCACATTACACAACGGCAATTACAGGCGCTGTGCGGCATCAAGATCGCTATGGGCATTGACGAGATGACGTCGGTTTGTAACGTGCGATAGCGTTTGTAGGTATGATATAGTTTTTTAGTGATCACTTTTCAACTTTAAAAATATAATTCACCTCTACCCAATTCCCTTTTGTAAACACACAATTCATCTTAAACCCATTACTCAATGCCATTCCCTTTATCATGTCAATATCGCAGCCATCACACAACACCATCAATACAACCGACTGCGCATGTATATACTGATGTAATCCGCTGAACAGTTGCTGAAAATACTCACCCTGTTCGCCACAATACCAGGCATAGTCGGCCGCAGTTTGTGGTTGCTTTTTATAATAGGGTGGATTGATAGCGATGGTATCAAATGTCTGTTTTGGAATGTCTGTGAACAGATCAGATTTTATAATGGTCAGCGGAATGCGATTGCTGTGCGCATTCAGTTCCAATGATTGAACAGCCACCGGGTTAATGTCGGTAGCTGTAACGTGGGCGCCCTGCCGGGCGGCATACATGGCTATCAAGCCACTGCCTGCACCCAGTTCCAGAAATAATTTATTTTTCAAAGGAAGCGAAGCAATGAACCGCAACAATAACCGGGTGCTAAAGAAAAAGCCCGGATGAAAAACAGCAGGTGGTATTACCAACCTAATACCCTTGTACGTATACAGGCGGGTGGCCGACAGGTATTTTACCAGCAGCGGTTTGTATAAACGGGTTGTTAACTTTTTTATCGTTTTTCGCATTTGTTTAAGGTATCAGGTTTAAGGTTTAAAGTATAAGGTTTAAGGTAATGCCTCAATTTGAGGTGTACTACTAATTGGAAATGCTGACTCTTCGTGAATCCCACTTTAAACTTTAAACCTTCAACTTTATACTTTTAAAATCCTTCTATCTCCGGTTGGCGATACTTCCACAACAACTGCAATACCTTTAGTTCGTACGGTTTCCAGTATAAACCGGTTTTGTATCTCACTGCAGACAAGTTGCGCATGATGCCGCGTTTGAATGCCGATAAGCGGATGTCTGAAACAGTAGGGTAGTAGCTGTTCAACACGGTTTCAAAATCTTTTATCTTGTCTACCATTTCAGGCGTTAACCAGGGCGTTAACGGGTTCTTACGTAAATCAAAGTTCTCCCAGTGCGGACTGATCCAGTCTTCCAGTTTTTCCGGAAAATGAAACCCGCTTTCAAGGACTTTTTTATACAGGTCAGAACCTTCGGTTGGAACCGGGCTGTACAGATATATAATGATCTCGGTTTTGGGATTGATGCTTTTGATCTCTTTGATGAAGGCGATATCCTGGTCAATTTGTTTCATCACTTGCTCGGGTGTATCTGCCGGTGTGCCCAATACAAACGAATATTCAGGAATGATGTCGAATTTGGCCATCCGTGCAGCAAAGGCCCTTATTTGTGCCGCGCTTTGCGTGCCGCCTTTATCCATCTTTTGCAGAATTTCATCGTTGCCTGTTTCGGCGCCAAAGAAGATCATTTTGCAACCGGAGGCCCGCATTATTTCCAGCGATTTATCGGAGTATTTATCAATGGTATCAATTCTACCTTCACCCCACCAGATCATGTTTTCAGGTTGAATAAGTTTGGCAAACTCAACCGTGCGTTTTTCCGAAACAAAAAAGTTGTTATCGTGAAATTCGATCGCATTGCCACCATTTTTTTCTTTGAGGTATTTAATATCCTCATAAATCAGTTGTGCACTTTTACCCCGCCAG
>CBIMFG010000049.1:0-10300 GCA_966243125.1 uncultured Niastella sp. | reverse complement strand
GGAAAGTTATAAAGATGGCACCCTGCTTCACATTGGTACTGAAAAAGGGGGAAAACTACAGGTAAATGATCTGCTGGCCATTATTGGTAACGCCGGTGAAGACATCAGCTCGCTGATTGGTGGTGGTGGTGCAAAAGCTGCTGCTTCGGCTGCACCTGCTGCTGAACCCGCCAAAGCCGAACAACCAGCCGCCCAACCTGCTGCCGCTGCCGGTGGCGCTACGCTGGACCTGGCCAATATGCAGGAAGTGATACTGATGCCGCGCTTAAGCGATACCATGACGGAAGGCGTAATTGCCGCCTGGCATAAAAAAGTTGGCGACAACGTTAAAAAAGGTGATCTGCTGGCTGACGTGGAAACCGATAAGGCTACCATGGAGCTGGAAAGCTATAAAGAAGGAAAATTACTATATATCGGTGCGCAAAAAGGCGATAAAGTTCCTGTTAACGCCCTGTTGTGCATTATTGGCGATGAAAAGAAAGTGAATGTTGACCAGATAGTAGCTGCTGCTAAAGGCGGTGTTGCTCCTGCTGGCGCTGCTGCTCAAAGCCAACCTCAGCAAGCTGCTCAGGCTACTCAAACAGCCAGCGCTGCTGCTGAAACTGCAGCCCCCCAAGGCGGGGCCTCTTCAAACAGCAATGGCAGAGTGCTTGCTTCCCCCCTCGCTAAAAAATTAGCTGCTGATAAAGGTATTGATATCAACAAAGTTGCCGGTAGTGGCGACGGTGGTCGTATCATTAAAAGAGATATTGACAATTACACGCCTGCTGCAGGTGGTGAACAAGCTGCACAAACAGCTGCTCAACCTGGCAAAACTGTTGCTCCTGCCGTTGCTGGTCAGGTAAGCTTTGAAGAAGTACCTGTTTCACAAATGCGTAAGGTAATTGCCAAACGCCTTTCTGAAAGCAAATTCACAGCGCCTGAGTTCTACCTCACCATGGAGATAAACATGGATAAAGCAGTAGAAAGCAGAGCGAAGATCAATGAAATTGCTCCGGTTAAGATCTCGTTCAACGACATGGTGTTAAAAGCCTGCGCTATTGCATTAAAACAACACCCCAAAGTAAACAGCAGCTGGTTAGGCGATAAGATCCGCGTTAACCACCATGTGAACATTGGTGTAGCTGTAGCAGTTGAAGAAGGTTTGCTGGTGCCTGTTGTACGTTTTGCCGATCTGAAATCATTATCACAGATTGGTACTGAAGTAAAAGAATTCGCTAAGAAAGCAAAAGATAAAAAACTGCAACCGGCCGATTGGGAAGGCAGCACTTTCACCATCAGCAACCTGGGTATGTTTGGTATTGAAGAATTCACTGCCATCATTAACCCACCAGATGCATGTATTCTTGCTGTAGGCGCCATTAACCAGGTTCCTGTAGTGAAAAATGGTCAGATAGTTGTTGGTAACGTTATGAAAGTTACCTTAACCTGCGACCACCGCGTGGTTGACGGAGCTACCGGCGCCGCCTTCCTGCAAACACTGCAACAGTTACTGGAAGAACCATTGAGAATGCTCGTTTAAGAATACTATAACTCGTTATATAAAAGGCCCTGCTGTAAAGTGGGGCCTTTGTTTTTTATAGGGCAGGCTGCAAGCTACAAGCTGCAAGCTACAAGCCGTAAGCTGCAAGCTACAAGCCGTAAGCTACAAGCTGCAAGCTACAAGCAATTACATGGCTGAAAGCCGAAAGGTTAAAAAAACACCACAGCGTGGCAGCGCCTTTTCAAAACTAAGAACAAAGAACATAGAACTAAGAACATAGAACTAAGAACTAAGAACTGTGAACCCTGAACTTGGAACTCTGAACTTTAAACTATAAACTTGCTTTCACAAAAGCAACATACCCCCCATGAAGCCCCTACTCTTTGCCATCCTCGTTATAACCTGTATTACCTCCTGCCAATCCTACAACGCCAAAGACGGCCTTCCCTTCACCAAAGATTCGTTGATGGGCAACTGGATGCTGATTAGGGTGATCAATAAAGCAAAAGTGGAAAGCGGGAATAGTGACGCATTGTTTGAGTACCGGGATTCAGTAGTGGCGCCTATTGTCAAGAACCTGGAATTGACGGCCTTTAACTTTCAACCCAAAGGTGTGATAACCATCGATGAAGGTAAAATTGATAGATCAACCGGCAACTGGGCGTTCACCGATAAAAACGAACTGCTGATGCAGTATAAATACCTGATTGAAAAAGACAAGTCGCGTTTTACGGTTACACATTACTGGCACGACAGCCTAAGGCTGGAAAACAACATTGGGAAACAGGAAGACACCCTATACATTACTTACATTCTGCAAAAGTTACGAACCAACGATACGGTACCAGATCTGTTTGATGCCGCACTGAATAAGTGGCGCACAAAACCTACGCAGCCCGAAAGCGATGCGGCTATTAAAGCCCGGCTTAAACAGGTGATCAATTATTACTCGGGTTATTTTGCCAATATCTCCGGCAACAAAATACCGTATTTCAATATCGATAAACTGCTTTGCCCTATCAAGTTCTACAGCGGCGGTATAGGTATGAAGAAATTCAAGGCCGATGACAACTGGACAAAAGTATATTACGACAGCACCGACGCGCATAAAGCCTATCGAATGCTCGACCGCGCCTTTGATGATTTAAAAGACTATCCCGAACGGGAAAGGAATTATGCGTTGGAATATTCTCTGGCTTTGAAGATGTTGGTGGATGTTTTATAAACTAAGAACTCTGAACCTGGAACTCGGACCCTTACCAATGCCCTCAGTAAACAAAACATTCGCGTAGATGTTCCTTCGCGTTTCACAGTTGGTATTTCTACCGAGCAGGGTTAGAAAAGATAAGAGAAAAAGCAAAGGGTGAAGCAGACGCTATTTTCGCCAAGGAGAAGCAAATTAGCTAATGAAATACAGCTCACGTGAATGCTTCGCGTAAGCTGTACTATTTATAGAAGCTGACAGTTCCGTATTCATTATCACATTAGCTAATTATCGAATTATCACATTATCACATTATTTTCTTCCTATCTTTAAAGAGTCTCGCCTATAAGCGGGACTCTTTTATGTTACAACCATCTACCATTCAATTACTCCGGTTCCATTTTTCGTTCTTTCTGTTACCCGTGTATCTGTTTGCTGTAAGCCAGGTACCGGTTATTCATACCGGACATGCCGTATTGATCTTTTTCATCCTGCATTTGCTGATCTATCCATCCAGCAACGGTTACAATTCGTACATGGACCGCGATGAAACGCCAATTGGCGGAATCAAAAATCCCAAACAACCAACGCGCCAGTTATTTTACGTAAGCGTATTCATGGATGCGGTGGCCATCATATTAAGTCTTTTCATCAGCTACTGGTTTACTATTTGCATAATAACCTATATAGCCGCCTCAAGGGCATACAGCTACCGGGGCATCAGGCTGAAAAGGCATCCGGTAGCAGGTTATTTGACAGTAATTCTATTTCAGGGCGCCGTAACATATTTTATGGTTTATCACGGGAGCAGTATCAACAAAACACTTACAGTGCCACCAGTAGATATGGTGGCCGCCAGTTTACTGATCGGCGGCTTTTATCCCCTCACTCAAATTTACCAGCACGAAGCCGATAAAAAAGACGGTGTAATTACCATCAGCGCTTTACTGGGTTACCGCGGCACATTCATTTTTGTAGCGCTGGTGTACACCTGCGCCATGAGCCTGCTGGCGATGTCGTTTTTTGCGCACAACGAACAAAAAAAGTTTGTCGTGTTAGCAACTATGATGCTGCCAATTCTCGTATATTTCTTCAGGTGGGCAGGTTTGGTTTGGAAAGAGGTTGGCAATGCAAATTTTGCCAATACCATGCGCATGAATATGCTGGCATCCATCTGCACCAACCTGGCATTCTTTACCTTATTAATCTGGAGGGCTTTTGAGTAAAATTATTGCTATCGGTACCGCTGTGCCAGCATTCAGGCACAAGCAGGAAGACATTTTGCAATTTATGCAGTTGATTTATTCGTATAACGAAACCGATAAACGCCGGTTACGTTTTCTATATCATCAAAGCCATATTGATTACCGTTATTCTGTGGTGCCCGATTACAGCCGGCCCTGTGCGGAATGGAAATTTTATCCGCACACCGAAAACCTGGAGCCCTTTCCATCGCTTGAACACCGCATGACCTGGTTTCACAAATACGCGCCCCAGTTATCGGTGAATGCTATCCGAGATTGTATTGATGGAAAATTGTCACAGGCAGAGATCACCCACTTGATCACGGTTAGCTGTACCGGACTCAGCGCGCCCGGGCTTGATCTGCAGGTAATGGAATTGCTCGATCTGCCACGGCATACCGTACGTTCCGCTATAAATTTTATGGGTTGCTACGCCGGTATTCACGCCCTGAAAGCCGCCGATGCTATTTGCCAGGCCGATAAACAGGCAAAAGTGCTGATCGTATGCACGGAGCTGTGTACGTTACATTTTCAACGGGAGGCCACCATGGATAACATTGCATCGAGCCTGTTATTTGGCGATGGCAGCGCTGCAGCGGTAGTTACTGCCGATGATCACCCGCTTAAAGGTTTGCATTTAGATGGGTTTTATTCTGAAGTAATTCCTAAAGGAAAGAAAGACATGGCCTGGGAAGTATCCTCTACCGGCTTTTTAATGACGCTGAGCAATTATATACCCGATCTGCTGGAAGAAGATTTTACCGGGCTTACCAACAGGGCGCTGGCAAAAAACGGATTAACCCGGCAAAACATTTCGCACTGGTGTATACACCCAGGCGGAAAAAAGATCCTGGAAACCGTTCATAAAACCCTGTCGTTTCAGGCAAATGAATTGCAGGCCTCGTATGATGTAATGAAGCAATATGGAAACATGTCGTCATCAACCATATTCTTTGTGCTGAAAAAAATGTCGCCCGCCCTTCAGCACAACCACAACGGGAAAGAACACATTTTTGGCGCAGCCTTTGGACCCGGTCTCACAATGGAAACATTTGTGGCATCAACGAATTGCTAATATTTCATTTGGCAGGTATAGAGGGTTTCGCGGGTCAGGCAGAAAGTCATATATTACAAACGTGAATTTTCGCCACAGATCATATCAGTCCGAATTGCTTGACCGTCCGGATATTCCATTTGAAGATATAAAACGGAATATGCAGGAGCTCAACTTCATCAACACGTGGTTGGGTGGGCATGCTATTACTTTGAATGGTTTGGCGAAGTTAATAGAAGGAAAAAAGGCGGTTACCATCTGTGAAATTGGTTGTGGCGGCGGCGATAACCTGGTGGCTATAAAAAAGTGGTGCGAAAAAAGAAATATCCCGGTAGCTTTTATTGGTATCGACATAAACCCGCATTGCACTGCAGTAGCGGCCAAACGCTTACCCACAAATATTCAATTGATCACGGCTGACTATAAAGAAGTTGAATTGACAACACCACCCGACATTATTTTTTCATCCCTGTTTTGTCATCATTTCTCTGACCGGGAAATGGTAAAACAATTACAATGGATGAAAACCAATGCCCGCTTGGGTTTCTTTATAAATGATCTGCACCGGCATAAGGTAGCTTACTATTCAATAAAAGTGCTGACGAACCTGTTCTCAAAGAGCTACCTCGTTAAACACGATGCACCCTTATCTGTAGCCCGCGGTTTTACCAAAGACGAATGGATCCAATTTTTTAGCATAGCCGGTATTGCTGATGTTTCAATAGAATGGAAATGGGCTTTTCGCTGGCTGATCGTTTCAAAAAACAAGTGAACCTTCAACACAAATATGATGTTGCCATCGTTGGTGGCGGACTGGCCGGCTTAGCCCTGGCCATTCAAAGTGCCCGTGCGGGTTATAAAACGGTGTTGTTTGAAAGAGAAAAATACCCTTTTCATAAAGTTTGTGGTGAATATATAAGCCTGGAAAGCTGGAACTTTTTGCAGGACCTTGGGTTGCCATTGAGCGATATGCAGTTACCCATTATTAATCGCCTGCTTATTACAACGCCCAATGGAAATTATATAGAATCTACGCTGCCGTTAGGCGGTTTTGGCATCAGCCGGTTTACCATTGATAAACTACTGGCCGATATAGCCCGTCAGGAAGGCGTTACGCTTTTGGAAGAAACAAAAGTGGTGAATGTGGTTTACCGCAATAACAGCTTCCTGCTGTTCACCAACAAGGGCGATCTGGAAGCCACCGTAGTGGCCGGTGCCTATGGCAAACGCGGTAATTTGGATATAAAATGGAAACGTCAGTTCACGAAAGTAAAACCGAATAAATTAAATCACTACATTGCAGTTAAGTATCACATTCGCACGCACCATCCGGCCGACCTGATCGCCCTCCACAATTTTGAGAATGGATATTGTGGGATTTCCCAAATTGAGGAAAATAAATATTGTCTTTGTTACCTGACAACAGCAGCTAATCTTCGTAAATGCCGGAACGATATTAGCAGTATGGAAAAGGATATCCTGATGAAAAATCCTTTCCTGGAGAAGATCTTCTCCAATGCCGAAATGTTATATGAAGAGCCACTAACCATTTCACGGGTCTCGTTCAATAAAAAAACACAAGTTGAAAACCATGTATTAATGATTGGCGATACCGCCGGGCTTATTGCGCCCTTATGTGGTAACGGTATGAGCATGGCGCTGCATAGCAGTAAACTTGCCTTTGAAGAGATCAATTCGTTCTTACAGGGACGAATTAACCGGTTTGAAATGGAAATTCAATATACCCAACAATGGGAAAAGAAATTTGGCCGGCGCCTGCAGGCTGGTCGCTTGTTACAAAGCTTCTTCGGAAGTACAATCCTATCCAACGTACTCATAAAACTGGTCAAGCCCTTTCCTAAGTTTGTAGCATTTCTAATTCAGCAAACACATGGTAAACCATTTTAACAAATGGTTATTGCTTGCTCTCTGGTTACTTCTGGTTCACACAAATGGTTACACGCAAAATTACTATGCACTTCAGGGCAGTAATTATGCTGGCAGCCTGGGCATTGGCAATAACCCCGCCTCCATCGTAAATAACCCGTATAAATGGGATGTCACTATTTTGGGCATCCAGAAAAAGAATGCCACCAACGCCGTGGTGATCCGGAATTGGTCGCTACTCAGCAACCCCGCCAAATCCGAGTACAGCATCAGGGAAGGCGATTTCAGGCGATACCTCTACGACGACTTTAATATCAACCTGCTCAACACCCGTATTGCTCTCAACCGCAAACAAGCCATTGCTTTTGGATTGAATGTGCGTGGTTATACGCAGGCAAGCGTTTCTAAAATCAATTTTGTAGATACCGTTACCAGTACCCGCGATTTTTTTGACCTCGGCAACTTTAACCGCAAGCTGGCTGGCGATCTCACGCAAAGCACCTGGATGGAATTTTATGTTACCTGGGCGCAAACCATTTGGGACAGAACCGATTCGCGCCTGAATGCAGGCATTACAGCGAAATTAAGTCGCGGCCTCAGTGGCGCTTATGTAAATATTCTGAATGGCAGCGCCATAACAACCGTACACAACAATACCGAAGATTATACCCTGCAGGATGTGTTTGCCGAATATGGGTACTCCAGCAACTTCGATGGCTGGCAAAAAGAAAAAGGCGCCGGTCAAAACATTCGCGACTTTCTTAGTCACACTCAAACAGGAGCCTCCTTTGACCTGGGTGTTGAATACCTTGTTAAATCACAAGAGATCAGTACCGTGTGGGACGACGATAACTATTACGATTATAACTGGAAGATTGGCTTATCGTTGCTCGATATAGGATTTAATCGTTATCAATATGGCGCCCAAAGCCGTACCGTAAGTGGCTTTCAACCCAACATTACCGATACCGTGGTAGATATTAAATTTGATGACATTCACAAACTAAAGGACTTTAACGACGTGCTGCCGGGTATTGCCAGAAACATTCAACAACCCACCGGCATGTTCCCCATTATAAACCCCGCCCGGTTGGTACTAAACGTTGATCGTTTTATAACCGGCGCCTGGTACATCAACGGCAATGCCTCGCTTAATTTATCGTCTCTAAGCGGTAACCAAAATCGCCTAACCGACTTGAATATGTTAACCATTACGCCCCGTTGGGAAACCCGGCGGCTGGGCTTTTTTCTGCCCATACAATTCAACACCAAAGAAAAACTATGGATAGGCGGCGCCGCTAAATTAGGACCGTTACTATTGGGCGTGCATAACTGGGCCAACGTATTCAGTAAAAACAAAATGCAAAATGGTGGCGTATACCTGGCCCTGGTAGTGCGTCCCTGGGAAAGTATGGGGAAGCGACTAGATAAAAGACTCGACTGCCCGCCTTGGTAAGTTCTGTTAAAGATTACTGCACCTCGGTTTTTCTTATTATTTTAGGTTACCCTAATGAAATAAACAACCGGCCGGTTTATAGCATGAAAACACTATACCTGTCAATTGGTCTATTTCTTTTTATTTATACCTGTTCAGCCCAAACAGATACCATTAAAAGGGTGAATAGCACCGACAAAGAGAAAGTCTATGCAAAAATGGAAAGGGAATCCTACTTTCCTGGTGGCCAGCGTGCCTGGCTCAGTTTTTTGCAGGAGAACCTTGAATACCCCGCCAAAGCGAAACGAAAAAACATCCAGGGCACTGTAGTGGTACAATTCATTGTAAATACCGATGGAACGCTCAGCGACATTCAGGCCATCAGCGGACCGGAAGAATTAAAACAGGCCGCTATCAACACCATCAAAAAATCACCCAACTGGGTCCCCGCCTTTCAATTCGGCAAAAATGTAAAGTCTTATAAAAAACAACCCGTTGGCTTTGCTTTACAATAGCACCAATTTAACTTTCAATAAGTTTTGAAAATTCAAAAACACGCCCTACCTTTGAGTCATCAATATGAAACTGGCAGAAGCACAACAACAATTCATTGCTTCCTGGGGAGCATTTGGTTCACATTGGGGTATTAACCGCACCATGGCGCAAATACATGCGCTGTTGATGATCAGTCCCGACCCGTTGAGCCAGGACGAGATCATGGAACAACTCAGTATTAGTCGTGGCAATGTGAACATGAACATTCGCGACCTGGTTGATTGGGGGCTGGTAAGCCGCATATTGATACAGGGTGAAAGAAAGGAATATTTCTCAGCAGAGAAAGATATCTGGAAAGTAGCCACGCAAATTGTAAAGGAGCGTAAGAAACGCGAGCTGGATCCCATGCTGCGCTTGTTGGATCAACTGGAAGACATAGAAGGCGATAAAAAAGACAAACACGCCAAACAGTTTACCGAAACCATTGGCAACATAAGAAAGTTTGGCCAGCAGGCCGACAGAATGCTCGATACTATGGTAAAAGCGGATGAGAATTGGTTTTTGGGTAGTTTGTTGAAGTTCTTTAAATAGTTTAAGGTTTAAAGTTTATGGTATAAGGTCGTTGAATTTTGAGGTTTACAATTAGTCTTGAGCTTCAAACTAAGGCAACCACCTTAAACTTTAAACCTTATACCCCTACAGCCGTTAAAACGGCTTTTATTTGATCCTATACTTTCATTAATTTCTGAAATTATGGAAACTACAGACAAAATTCTGATCTACGATGACGATTGTCCGCTTTGTGCCGCTTATACCAGCGCCTTTGTAAGATCAGGATTATTAACCACCGAAGGGCGCAAATCATTTACTGCCGTTTCGCCCGAACTGTTACATACCATAAACTGGCAACGCAGCGTAAATGAAATTCCCCTGCTTGATCCCACCACCAAACAAGTATGGTACGGTATAAATGCCCTACTGGAAATACTGGGACAAAAATGTGCGCTTATAAAAACCATTGGCCGGGTTAAACCAATTAACTGGTTCCTCAAAAAACTGTACAGCTTTATCTCGTATAACCGCAAAGTAATTGTGGCTGTTAAAACCGCACCGCATAAAGTTGATTGCACACCTTCGTTCAATTTGTTTTACCGGGTGTTGTTCATGGTCCTTTTTCTGGTAGTGAACACCCTGCTGTTGTTGCCGGTTCACCAACACCTGTTTGCACAGCTGCCCGGTTATTCGTTATCCTTTACCCGCTTATTGGAACTGCATGCCATTATGGTTGTCTTCAATTGTTTACTTGCCTTATGCCTGCCCAAACGAACCGCCTTTGAATACCTGGGTCAGGTAAACATGCTTACGGTGATCACGCATTTACTATTGCTTCCCCTGGTAATTACAGACGCTTACATACAGCCAGGCAACTGGTTTAATTGTGGGTATTTGTTGCTGGTAAGCATCGTGGTTTTTTTAGAGTATTTCAGGCGAATGAATT
>CBIMFG010000048.1:0-10383 GCA_966243125.1 uncultured Niastella sp. | reverse complement strand
GATTTGCTTGAATAGAACGGGCCCAATATATGTCATAATTAGAAACAAAACAAGACTGTTAATCAATCAACAATATCTATAAAGCATCACCTACCATCAGCTGCCGCTTTTTCTCATTGTCTATTAAAACGCCATATAATACTTTTTTGATCAGCGGTAAGCCGCCTGCTTCTACACACCTATTGTTTTCCCTACCTTCATCCATTAAATTTTTTTTAATGATCTAATCATTCAGAAGAATAGGATAATACAGTTTTCTATATCGCGCTGTAGTGAAACGTTGTACCCCTGTTCTACTGGCTCCGTCAAAAAAACAATTACTATTAATGAAAAAGAGATTTTCCTTGCTGGTTTTACTGGCCTGTTGTAGTGCATTAACCTATGCACAAAAAAAAGGCAGTACCCCGGCAGCGCCAGCAGATACTGCTAAACGCCCGGCCCCTTTAGCTCCCCGCCCCCCCCAAACTGGTCCCAAACCCTACAAAGAGATCATAACCGACAAAGCAATAACCCGCAAGGGGCTTTTCACCGTTCATAAAGTAGAGGACAAATGGTTCTTTGAAATGGGCGATACTCTATTAGGCAGGGATGTGCTGATTGTGAACCGCATTTCCAAAGCGCCCACCAATACCCGTGCCGGCTTCTTTGGTTACGCCGGTGACGAGATCAATGAAAACGTGATCCGTTTCGAAAAAGGGCCCAACAACCGCATCTTCATGCGCAATATTTCCTACTCGGTTTATGCCAAGGATAGCACCAAGCCTATGTATAAATCTGTAATGAACAGCAATATTCAACCCATTGCCGCTTCATTTGATATTAAAGCCTTTTCAAAAGACAGTACCGGTATCGTGATTGATATAACAGATTTTGTTAATAGCGATAACGATATCCTGTTCTTTGCCTCTTACTTTAAACAGGCCTTGCGCATCGGCGGCCCGCAGCCCGATAAATCCTACATCGTCGATATCAAATCATTTCCCATCAATACCGAAATAAAAACGGTAAAAACCTATAACAAAATGCCTGCGCCTGGTCCCTTCCCCGGTGCAGCGGCAGGCCCTGCCGGCAATGCTACTTTTGAGTTGAACAGCTCATTGGTATTGCTGCCCAAAAATCCCATGCACGCCCGTACTTACGACGATCGCGTGGCTTATTTCACTACCGAGTACACCGATTTCGATGCCGATCCACAAGGTGTTAAAGACATCAGCCTTATTACCCGCTGGCGCCTTGAACCCAAAGAGGAAGACATGGAAAAATACAAACGTGGTGAACTGGTTGAACCTAAAAAACCAATCATTTACTATATCGACCCTAATACCCCTGAAAAATGGGTGCCATACCTGATAGCTGGTGTTAACGACTGGCAAAAGGCTTTTGAAAAGGCTGGCTTCAAAAATGCTATCCAGGCCCGCCGTGCTCCTACTCATGAGGAAGACAGCACCTGGAGCCTCGAAGACGCCCGCTATTCTGCCGTTGTTTACAAGCCTTCAGATATTCCTAACGCCATGGGTCCCCACGTGCACGATCCCCGCAGTGGCGAAATACTGGAATCACACATCAACTGGTACCATAATGTAATGGCCTTGCTGCGCAACTGGTACCTGATTCAGGCTTCGCCCAGCGACCCACGCGCCCGCACCGCGCATTTCAGCGATTCACTCATGGGCGATCTTATTCGCTTTGTAAGCTCACACGAAGTAGGCCATACCCTTGGTTTGCCCCACAACATGGGAGCTTCTGCCGCTACGCCGGTTGAAAAACTGCGCGATAAAGCCTGGGTTGAAGAGCATGGCCATACATCCTCCATCATGGATTATGCCCGCTTTAACTATGTAGCGCAACCTGGCGACAACATTTCAGCTGCCGGTATGTATCCCCGCATTGGCGATTACGACCTGTGGTCAATTGAGTGGGGCTACAAATTATTGCCTGGCAAAACTGATGACGAAGAAAAAGACATCCTGAACGACTGGGTAAAAAGCCGTTATACCAATCCCCGTTTACGCTTTATACATGCCGATGGTGTTGATCCCCGCGCTCAAACCGAGAGCCTGGGCGATAATGCCATGAAGGCAAATGAATATGGCATCAAAAACCTGAAATGGATCCTTCCCCAATTGCCCAAATGGCTCAATGAAAAAGGAGAAGATTTCAAAAACCTCGATCAGGTATATGATGAAGTGTACAACACCTTCAGCCGTTATATGGGTCATGCCATTACCTACATCGGCGGTGCTTATACCGATTTGAAAACTACCGATCAGGATGGCGCGGTATTTACTGTAGTACCAAAATCGCTGCAAAAAGAAGCGCTGTCGTTCGTGCAAAAGAACCTGTTCAACACTCCAACCTGGTTGCTGAACAAATCAATTATGGATAAAGTAAGCTCACCGGTTGAAGATAAAGTGAGTGGCCTGCAGGATAACTGGCTGGGCGCGCTGTTAAACACCAATCGTTTACAACGTCTTATTACTGAAACTAACCGCGATGCCAATGCTTACCGCATTGATGAGTTTATAGTGGATCTGAAAAATGGTATTTTCAGTGAGTTAACTACCCATGCACCAATTGATAATTTCCGCCGTAACCTGCAAAAATCTTTTGTAGAAAGAATGAGTACGCTGGCGACTATTACTCCTGCCGCTGGCGGTGGCGGCGGTGGTGGTTCATTTGGCCCTTCTGTTGATGTTAAGAAAACCGATATCAGTTCTGTTGCCCGTGGCGAACTGCGTGCGCTGAAAGCTCAAATAGCTGCAGCCGCTGCTACCTATGGCGATAAGCTGAGCCGCTATCATTTACAGGACCTGAATGAGCGTATTGACAGAGTTCTGAATCCCAGATAATTTATTCAGTTGTTAATAAACAAAATCCCGAAGGCGTAATGCTTTCGGGATTTTTATTTGCTTTTAAAGTTTTTTGTTCTTAATTCTTTGTTCTGCTTTAGGCTTTAACCCTTCGGCTTTCAACCCTGTATTTGCTTGTAGCTTACAGCTTGAAGCAGCCTTCCTACTCATACCGCAACGCCTCTATCGGATTCAGCTTACCAGCTTTTATTGCAGGATACAACCCGGCCAGCAAACCTACCAGCGAACAAATGATTACGCCGGTAAACACCCAGTCCCAGGGTATCACAAAACTGGTGCTCAATAATATGCCTACTACATTCCCTAAAATAACGCCCAGCACAATGCCAAGGCCGGCACCCAGTAAACTGATGATAATAGATTCATATAAGAACTGATACCTGATATTCCTTTTCTTACCGCCAATGGCCTTTACCAACCCTATTTCTTTGGTACGTTCCGTTACGGCAACCAGCATAATATTCATTAATCCAATGGCAGCGCCAGCCAGGGTTATTACGCCTATCAGCAATGCCGCAATGGTAATAAAGCTCAGGTTGCGGATCAGCATTTCGGCAAAACTGTCGCTTTTGTCGATCATGAAATTATCGGTTTCGGTAACCGTTAGCTGACGAATGGGCCTGAACGCGCTGGTAGCTTCCCCAATAGCGCCATCTATCATTTTTATGTCAGCTACCTTCACCTGAATATTGAAGGAGGCGTTGGGATTGCTATTAAAATACCGGCGAACATTGGTGTAGGAGATAATAACGAGGTTATCGAGGCTGCGGCCAAATGTAGAGCCTTTGGGTTTTAAAACACCTATAACCCGAAAAGGAATGTTGTCAACGCGAATTATTTTGTCAATCGGTCGCTCCACATTCTCGCCAAAAAAACGAGAGGCTACATCCTTCCCTATCAAACACACATTACGACCGGTTTCTATATCCAATGAATTCAGATCGCGGCCATATAAAACAGAAAATCCATTTAAGCTGGTATAATTTTCATCACCGCCTACCAGCCATACATTGGGATTGGTTTTCTGGTTTTGATACGCCACGATGGCGCTGCGGTTGCCTACAATATTGGCGCTTACCTGTGCCGGATAGTTATAAACAGCTTTAAACCGCTCTACCTGGCGTACGGTAATGGGTTTACCCATGTTGGATTTCTTCTCCTTCTTCGCTCCCCGCTTCTCTTTCTTCACTTCCTCATTGTTAAAACCCCGGCGGGGCTCCTGGTACCGGATGGTAAATCCCATAGCCCCCATGGAGGAGAAACTTTCCAGAAATTTCTGTTTAATGGCGGCAATAGCGGTATTAATGCCAATCAATGCAGTAATACCCAGGGCTATAATAGCCACTGTAATACCGGTACGTAACCTGTTACTGCGTACCGTACGAAAAGACAGCGAAAGTGTATCGCGTAGTGTCATACTCTAGTTAGTGTGCCTAATATAGTAAATATTACGGGGCAGTAAGCAGAACTGTGATGAAAGGTATACAGTATAAGGTTTAAAGTATAAGGTTTAAGGTGGTTCCTGATTTTTTTAGCAGATTCAGTATATGCAACAACCTGAAAGATTATTTTTTGCCTTTATATTTTACGCCTGAGTACAGACTGTTATTAAGGTTTGAAATAAAAGCGCTTAATCTTTTTGAGATCACTTGTATATTATTCGAGAGCTCCAGATAAATAGGATCAGAGAAATAATTCCGGTCTAACCCGCGGTAAACCTGGGAACGCACTTCACCGGCTGACGCTTTTGCAATACTTAAAAACTGAATAAATTCTTTTCTACCGCCCCTTTCGAAGCCTTCAGCTATATTGTCCATAATGGAACCAGCTGCATTATTAATTTGATTGATATATCCAAAATCTCTGGGGAATACAGGATCATGGGTTATTTCAAAAACTCTTTTGGCAAATGCACGGGCTTCTCTCCATACTTCAAGCTCTTCAAACCTTAAAACTTTAGACATAACAAAAGGCTTTGATTAGTAAAATAACTACCAATCAAAGCCTTTATAATTATGATATTAATGTCAGGTAGCGAGTCTACAAAATTCGCGAGCCCACCTTAAACCTTATACTTTAAACCTTAAACCTTCTACAAATAGAAGAGATTGTGCAACTGATTAAGCAGCCAATGCGGGAAAATACCCAAAATCACCACTACCGCAGCAATGGCAATCAGCAGGCCTTTAAAACCGGCAGAGGTTTCTAATTCCTGGGGATCAGCTTCGCCATCTTTAAAATACATGGCTTGTATAACGCGGAAATAATAATACACACTGATGGCGGCACACAACACCCCTACAATTACCAGCCACATGACGTTGCCATTGTTGATGGCGGCCGATAACATATAGAACTTGGCCCAAAAACCAGCCGTAGCAGGTATGCCAGCCAGTGATAACAGGAATATAGTGTTGGTAGCAGCCAGAACAGGTTGGCGTTTGGCCAGTCCGTTAAAGCCTTCGAACGTATAATCTTTCATTTTCAGCAGTACAGCAAATATACCGATGGTTGCCAGGCTATAAGCAGCTGCATAAAAGATCATCCCGTCTTTAGCCATATCATTCATAGCAACCAGGGCAAACAGCATAAAGCCAGCCTGGGCAATACTTGAATACGACAGCATTCTTTTTACGCTCTGTTGGAACACCGCAGTAATGTTGCCGATAAACAACGTAGCCGCTGCGATAATGGCCACCAGTAATTGCCATTGTTTCTGCACATCGCCAAAGCAACCTTCAAACAAACGGATGAAGGCAATAAAGCCGGCCACCTTTACAATGGTTGCCATAAAGGAGGTGAATACGGTGGGTGAACCATCGTATGCATCGGGCGTCCAGAAGTGGAATGGCGCCGCCGATACCTTGAACGACATAGCGAACAATAATAGCAACAATCCGGCTGCCAGCATAGGCGTTAAATTGGTAGTGCCCATACGGATCACATCAATATTAAAACTGCCTTTTACGCCGTACAACAGGGTGATGCCCATGAGCATGATACCGGTTGAAAAAGAACCCATCAAAAAGTATTTCAGCGCAGCTTCATTACTTTTCAGATTGCGTTTATCGCTACCGGTTAAAATATATAAAGGAATAGAAATGATCTCGATACCCAGGAACAACATCAGCAAAGAGCTGAAAGAAGATACAATGGCGATACCGCACAGCACGAAAAAGATCAATGCAAAGTATTCTGCCAGGTTCACGCCCACGCGCTCCATATCCCTGCCACTCAGCAGAAAATATACCCAGGTGCTGCCAAAAGCAATGGTATTGAACAGCAGGCCAAAGATGTCGAAGGACAACATGCCCTTCGTATTCACATTAAAAAAATGATATCCGCCCATGTCGAGCACATTCGCTATTACCAAAGCCAGCAGGCCAATAATAGCTACGGTGCGCACTGCGGGTTTACTATTCGTAAACACACCACAAAACATCATCACTACACCAAGAACAGCTGAAATTACAATTGCATTCATAAATCAAGTCTATACGTTCGCTTATGGTAATTTGACAAACATTTTTGAGTAAATAGCATCTACCGCATGCCTGGTTGCTTCAATCATCGGCTTGGGATAAACACCCATTACTATAATTCCGATCAGCAACACAACCAGCACAAATTTCTCATTAACCTTTATATCCTGAGCATTTGCAGTTAAGCTGCTGGTGTTGCCAAACAATACTTTCTGTAACATATTTAAAGTATACACGGCCGACAGAATGATGCTGATACCACCCACTACCATAAAGATGTAATGATAGTTAGAGGATTTTGAACCAAACACCCCGTTAAACATCATGAACTCACCAATAAAGGCATTGGTAAGCGGCAGGGCCACATTGGCCAGCGATATCACCACCAGCATAATAGCCAGTGATGGCGCTTTTTGCGCAATGCCACCCAGTTCGCTCATCTTACGGGTGTGAAACTGGCGCTCTATCAGTTCAACCACAATCCACAATCCGATGATGTTGATACCGTGGGCGAACATCTGTATCATCACACCCTGAATACCGATGGATGAAGTAACGAAGATGGCCATTCCCATCAGGCCCATGTGGGCAATAGAGGAATAGGCTACAAAACGTTTCAGATCGTCCTGCTGCATGGCTACAATAGAACCATAAAGCATCCCGATCAAACACATAGAAGCGGCCGGATCGCCATAACCCCACAAACCAACAGGCACTACAGGCGCTAACCAGCGCAAAATGCCAAACACACCCATTTTAACCATGATGCCGCTCAAGACCATGGTAACCGCTGTAGGCGATTGCTCATAGGTATCAGGCTGCCAGGTATGAAAGGGGAACAAAGGTATTTTGATGGCAAAAGCCAGGAAGAACAACCAGAATAACCAACCCTGGGTATTACCAGGCAGGCTTACTTTGTAAAAAGAAGCCATTGCAAAGGAGTGGTCAGGCGTATGGAAGTAAACCCAGATGATACCCACCAACATCAACAAAGAGCCAACAAAAGTGTAAATAAAGAATTTGAAAGTAACGGCCACTCTTCTTTCGCCACCCCATATAGAACACAGGAAGTAAGCAGGAATAAGCGCCAGTTCCCAGAAGAAATAGAACAACAATGCATCAGATGCTACAAATACGCCCATTAAACCGGTTTGCATCAACAGCATCAGCGCGTAGAATTGATGCGCGTTTTTATAAGTAGAGTTCCAGGTTGCGATGAAGATACCAGGGTAAGCAATACCTGTTAACAAACACAACATCTTGCTCATACCATCCATGGTCAATGAGAAACGGCTGCCCAAATCGGGTAACCACGCTACATCGGTTTGCAGGTATTCGGGTTTGTGTAATACAGCAATGCCCAGTATGGAAACAACCATTGTAATAATGGAGGTTAATAATGACCATACTTTTGCGTTCTTTTCCTGTTTTATCAGGAACCCAAGCAAACCGCTCACCAAAGGAATAATTATCAGCAGAACAGGTACCATTATAATTCTTGATTTCTTATTTCTTAATAAAGAATTTTACTACAAACAGGGCCAGCATACTCAACACCATCAACAACACATAATTGCCCACCAAACCACTTTGCAACAGGCGAACCTGGCGGCTGGTATAATTCACCAAACGGCCAACTCCATTCACAATACCATCCACTACTTTCTTCTCAAAGAAGTTGTTCATGAACCGGGCAAATCCCTGCAATGGTTTTACAATAGCGTAATTGTATAACTCATCAATGTACCATTTGTCGGCCAGTACTTTTCCAAAACCTGCAGGCTCGTTAAGCTCAGGTTTTTTGCTGTATCTAACCCAGGCAAAAATGATCATCACCAACGCCAGCGCCACAGAAATAACCATCAGGTTAATCTCGGTATGGTGCTCAGGCAATGCTGCCATTTTGATCTCGTTCGATTTCTGGAAGATGGGGTCTAAGAAATGCTCCAATTTGTGCGCATCGGGCATTATAGATTCAGGAATACCAATTAAACCACCTACTGCAGCCAGTATGGCCAGTACCACCAATGGAATGGTCATGGCAGCAGGGCTTTCATGCAGGTGATGCTTTTGCTCTTCGGTTCCACGAAAAGTACCGCGGAAGGTAGTAGCATATAAACGGAACATATAAAAAGCAGTCATGGCAGCGCCGGCAACACCCAGGTAATAATACAGGGGGTCTTTGGCGTAAGCGAATGCTAATATTTCATCTTTTGAGAAGAACCCACTGAAAGGCGGAATACCGGCAATGGCAATACAACCAATCAGGAAGGTAATGTGAGTGATAGGGAGTTTCTTTGCCAGTCCACCCATTTTGCGAATGTCCTGCTCGTGGTGCATGGCATGAATTACAGAACCGGCACCCAGGAACAACAGGGCTTTAAAGAAGGCGTGCGTCATTACATGGAACACCGCGCCGGTATAAGCGCCTACACCTAAACCCAGGAACATATAACCTAACTGGCTCACCGTACTATAAGCCAGTACCTTTTTAATGTCGTTTTGTTTGATGGCGATAGTAGCCGCAAACAACGCAGTAGCCAAACCAATGGCCGCCACCACACTTTGGGTTTCAGGCGCCATGGTATATAAAATGTTGCTGCGAGCGATCATATAAATACCAGCTGTAACCATCGTAGCTGCGTGAATCAACGCCGAAACCGGGGTTGGACCCGCCATCGCATCGGGCAGCCAGGTATATAAAGGTATCTGAGCACTTTTACCGGTAGCACCCACAAACAATAATAGGGTAATACCGATAATATCAGTTCTTGTTAATTTTTGATACAGATCAAACACTCCGCCACCGTCGGCTGTAGTATATGTTACAGTGCCCAGTTTAGCGATGAGCCAGAAGATGGCGATCAAAAAACCAAGGTCACCAATCCGGTTCATGATAAAGGCCTTTGGGGCCGCGTTACCATATTCAACGTTCTTGAACCAGTAACCAATGAGGAGGTAAGAACAGAGACCAACGCCTTCCCAACCAATGAACATGATCACATAGTTGGCGCCCAGTACAAGCAGCAACATAGAGAACACGAACAGGTTCAGGTAGGAGAAGAAGCGGCCAAAGTGCTCGTTGTTTTCTTCATGCATATAGGCCGATGAATACAAATGTATCAGAAAGCCTATACCAGTAATGATCAGCAAAAAGAGCGACGAAAGCTGGTCTATTTGAAATGCGAAGGGAATTGATAAAGTACCGAAGCTGATAAAATCAAACAGGTTGGCTACATAGGTGTTCCCGTTTTTTACCTCGGTAAAAAGCAGCACACTCACAATAAACGAGGCCAGTACCATACCGCTGCCAATGATACTGATCAACGGTTTGGACAATTGTTTTCTGAGCAAACCAGTGATCAGAAAGCCAAGCAGTGGGAAAAAGGGAACCAACCAAACTAAGTGTAACACGTTGTTCATACAGTTTTTAATGCTTCAACCTGTTTAAAAAATTAACATCTACCGAATGCGTATTTCTATACATCATAACAATAATGGCCAGGCCAACGCTTACTTCAGCTGCCGCCACTACCATGATAAAGAATACGAATAACTGACCATCAATACCGGCTGTAGCGTTTTTAGCCACACCTGCCGCATAATGCATTTTTGAGAACGCAACCAGCAACAGGTTCACGGCATTCAACATGAGTTCAATACACATGAAAATGATGATGGCATTCCGGCGGGCCAACACCCCTACAATGCCGATACAGAAAAGGGCAATAGCCAGGTAGATATATCTTTCAATTAACATAGATCTCTTTTATTAAATTACTTCTTACCGATAACTACAGCGCCAACCATTGCACTTAAAAACAGGACGCTGCTGATCTCAAAAGGTACAACATAATCAGTGAACAGGGCCTGACCCAAATTCTTGATCAAACCAATATCACCGTTGCCCAGCATAGCTACCTGACCTTTTACTTCGGCCTGCTTTAACGCAGCTACCAGTACCAGCAGCAAGCATCCGCCTGCTACCACACCGGCCAGTTTTAGCCATTTGTTCTTTTGTGGTTCGGTTT
>CBIMFG010000047.1:0-10394 GCA_966243125.1 uncultured Niastella sp. | reverse complement strand
CTGGTTTGGTAATTGGCGTTCCTGGTTGAGCTTACCTGGTTCTCATCCAACTGCAACCACAAATAGGTTAGGGTGTTGGGCGAGTTGTTAAAATAAGTAACGAGCTCGCTGCCGGTGAGTTTCAGGTTGGTTTCGTCGAGTTCGCACTTGATGTCGTAATCGCATTTTTGCTGCCAGTATTTGGGACCAGGCGCCCCGCTGGCAGTGCGGTATTCATTGGGGGTAGGCAGTATAGTGCCTAACTGTTCAAATTTGTTACCGTGGTTGGAGCCCGGATTGTTCTGTATGTTTTGGCCCAGTGCGCCGCTATAAAAAGCGGTTGCGGCTAATGCCAGAAACAAGAACTGTTTTTTCTGAATCATCATGATAGTGTTTATTACTTGGAAATCTTTTATACGCCCAAAACAGTGAAATCACCAAAATTAAGGCAGATGCACCTCGCAACCATGCCATTCTTGATAATTTAAGCA
Organism: uncultured Niastella sp.; assembly: GCA_966243125.1. Taxonomy (GTDB): domain Bacteria; phylum Bacteroidota; class Bacteroidia; order Chitinophagales; family Chitinophagaceae; genus Niastella. The sequence goes on along the minus strand of CBIMFG010000047.1, from coordinate 9,924 downwards.
ATTGCACAACTAAATAAGACAACAGCAGCACAACGATCACTATAAGCAGTTGTGCGGCTTCAATGCCAATGTTAAAGGCCAGCAAATGGCCTATAAGCCCTTCCTTACCTTCCAGGCTCAGGAACTGCCCGGCAAATGCCAGTCCGTGTATTAACCCAAAGAACAGCGCAAAGAAATAGATCACCGGTAACCGCTTTTTTTGCCCGGTTTTTGGCGCTGTTTTATGCTGCATTATATTGTTAACACAGGTGGCCGCAATCGTAAGGGGTATCAGAAACTCGATCCAGCTGGCATTTACATGAATATAATCCAGGGCACTCAGCGCCAGCGTTAATGAGTGGCCGATGGTAAATGCTGTTACCAGCACCACCACTTTTTTCCAGTCCTGCCACAGGTAGCGCAGGCACAAAGCGGCCACAAACAGGATGTGATCCAGTGCATCGGGGGTAAGAATATGTTCAGTTCCCAGTTGAAAATAAAATGTAAAATCCTGCATATTGCCGTGAAGGTGTTAAAATAAATAAGAGATTTGTAACCTTAAAATTTTCATGTTTAATGGTAATACTACTATATAAATGGTTGATAATAGCCTCTACATTTTTCACCGGTAGCCACCCCGGCGTACCGGCAAGCTCCACGGCCCGCCACCCGCTGTTTGTAAGTGTTACGGAAATGAATTACAATACCGCTGATAAAGACCTGGAAATAAGCTGCAAGATCTTTACTGACGATTTTGAGAAAACGCTGTCGAATGTATACCATACCAAAGTAGATCTTTCTGCACCTGCCAATAAAAAAGAGAACGATAAGATGGTGACTGAATACATTAAAGCCCATTTGCAATTGAAGCTGGATAATAAAGCAGTAACGCTGAATTTTGTTGGGTTTGAAAAGGAGAACGATGCCGTATGGAGCTATTTTGAAGTGGATAATGCCACCACGGCGCCTAAAAAGATCGACGTGGTGAATTCCATTTTATATGAGTCCTATGATAAACAAATGAATCTGATGCATGTGACGGTTAACGGAAACCGCAAGAGTACACGATTGAATTATCCCGATAAGGAAGTTTCTATTCAATTCTAACCAGCTTAAATATTGAATATTAAATGTTCAATATCCAATGTTGAAGTGTATTTTACCTTCTAATTTCTCATTTTTAATTCTTCATTCTTCATTTCCCTGCCTTTACTTCAACATTCAATATTCATCATTCGATATTCAATATTAACTTTCATCCTCCTCCGGCCCATCCTCCATATCCTCCAGAATTTCTTCCGAGGCAGTCACCAGCACCTTATCAATCCGCTGCGCATCCATATCAATGATCTCGAACTGAAAGCCCTTCCACTCCATGGTATCGCCAATGTGCGGAATACGTTCAAGCTGATGCAGGATGAAACCGGCGAGGGTATCAAACTCCTGTTCAATTTCGCTCATCCATTCGGCTTTATAAAAATGGCTCAGGAAATTATAGAAAGGTATTTGCGCATCAACCAGGTACGACCCGTCTTTGCGTTTTACAATTTCGTAGTAATCATCGTCCTGTTCCGGCATTTCACCAACCAGGGCGGTTAAGATGTCGTTTAAGGTGATCATTCCCTGCAGGCTGCCATATTCATCAACAATAAAGCAGCTGGGTACCCGCTGTTGTTTAAACCTTTCCAACAGGCGGTACGCCGTAATATTCTCCGGTACAAACAGGGCCGGTTTCATTATAGACTTAAAAGCCAGGAAGTCGTTGGTAACGTACAGGTCTTTTAAGCTCACAATGCCTTTGATATTATCGAGGTCTTTATCGCAAATGGGATACACCGAGTGTGGCTCATTGATGATCTTGCCGCGAATGGAATCTTCGGTATCATTCAGGTCGAACCAGATGATATCACTGCGGTGGGTCATTAAAGAGGTGATGTTACGATCGCTTAGGTGAAATACGCGTTCGATGATCTCCTGTTCCACCTCTTCAATAGCGCCCTGCTCGGTGCCCTCACTGATGATGGCCTTTATTTCTTCTTCCGTTACGTTGTTATCGGCAGTAGCTTTTACCCGCAAAATATTCAGGAACAGGTTGCTGGTTTTGTTCAGCAGCCACACAAAAGGGTGGGTGGCTTTGGAGAAATACAAAACCGGCAGCGCCACTGCGCGTGCAATCTTTTCGGCTTTTATCATGCCGATCCGTTTTGGGATCAATTCACCAAAAACTATAGAAAGAAAAGTAACGATTATTACAATGATGGTAGTGGCAATAGGCTGGGCGTAGGGCCTGATGAGTTCAATTTTTTGCAAAGAAGGTTCCAGATATTTCCCGAACCGTTCGCCTGAGTACACACCCGTAAGGATGGCAATAAGGGTGATCCCGATCTGCGCCGCCGATAAAAATAACTCAGGATTATTAGCCAGGTCCAGGGCCTTGCGGGCGGTGTCATCGCCTTTGTTGGCCAGGTTCTCCAACCGGGTTTTTCGAACCGAAACCAGGGCTATTTCCGACATTACAAATAAACCATTCAAAAAGATCAACGCCAATAATATAAAAATTTCCATTTACCGGTTGGTTTGGTTAAACTAAGATACTGTAAGCATTCCTATTCGCTTATGAAATAGTTTGCTTAGCACAAGACCTATTCCGCAACCCAGGAGTGCTCCGCAAAATACGTCAAAAGGGTAATGTACTCCTACATAAACCTGGGTATAGGAAATAATAAACGCCCAAACAAAGAAAAGATTGGCCCATTTGCCTATCACGGGGCGCAAGGTGGCAAAAAAGAACATGGCCTGGGCAAAGTGATTGGTAGCATGAGAGCTGGTAAAACTGGAGCTTCCCGGACAATAATTTATAAAAAAGCGCAATTGAGGGCCCATTAGTTCGTCGCGGCAGGGCCGGGTGCGCCAAATGGTTTGTTTTATTACCTGGCTGCTGATGAGGTCGCTCAGGGCGGCGCACAACACCACGCCCATTACCCACCACCAACCTTTTATGCCAAAATTGGTAGTTACAAACAATAACAAGAACAAATACAGGGGCACCCATGTTAATGTTTCCCGCATAAAGGGTAAAACGGTATCGAGGAACGTGGTGCTCCAATCCTGATTGATGTGGGTAATTAGCCAGCTATCAACAGGTTGAATTAGTTGCCAGAATGTTAAGAGACAGGCGGGAGGATTAACAATCATATAATACAAAAATAAAAAACTATAATTTTAGGCCTTATTTTCTTATTTCACTACATATGTCGAATATTCCTAAACTGATCCGGTGGATCCTATGGACTGGATTGATTTTCCTTACTTTATTCACGCTCTTGAGGCTGGGGTTATTTATACTAAGTGACCAACAAAGTTATGGCCTGGGTCAATTGGGTGGTGCTTTTTTCCTGGGTCTGCGATACGATTTACGAATGATCTCCCTTTTGCTGGTGCCCATGCTCATTTTGGGCAGTATTCCGGCCCTGCACCCTTTTACCAGTAAACGGGGTAAAAAGTTCTGGATGACCATTCTTGGCATTGCCGTGGTGTTCGCTCTCTTTTTCTTTTCGGTTGATTTTGCCCATTATGCCTACCTGGAACAACGCCTGAATGCCAGCGTATTAAATTACCTGGAAGATGCAAAGATCTCTATGGGCATGGTATGGCAATCGTACCCCATTGTTCGCATGGTGCTGGGCGTATTGCTGGCAGCCGCCCTGTTGATCTGGATCTTTAACCGGGTGCACAAAGCGGTGAGTAAGCAATCTTTTACCGGTACAAAAAAGAGCCGCATAGTTGGTTTCATAGTGTGTTTTTTAGTGTGCGGGTTTTTCATTTTTGGCCGGTTCAATCAATACCCGTTGCGCTGGAGCGATGCGTTTGCGCAGGGAAGCGATTATAAAGCCTCTGTGGCTCTGAATCCCTTTGAAAGTTTTTTCAGCACCCTGAAATTCCGGCACAGTACCTATGACGAGAAAAAGGTAAAAGAACTGGCACCGCTGATCGGAAACAATTTACATTTCACCCCCACCATAGATCCGTTGAGTTTTAACCGTGTGATGGTGCCACGGCCAGGTACGCTTACCACAAAGCCCAATATTGTGCTGGTGATCTGCGAATCGTTCAGCGCCTATAAAAGCAGCATGTTTGGCAATGCTCTGAACACTACGCCCTTCTTCGACAGCTTGTGCAAACAGGGTATTTTATTCGACCGCTGTTTTACCCCCACGTACGGAACCGCCCGCGGAGTATGGGCTACCATTACCGGCATACCCGATGTGGAAATGCCAAAAACGGCCAGCCGAAATCCGGGTATGGTTGATCAGCATACCATCATCAATAATTTTAAGGACTACGAGAAATTCTATTTTCTGGGTGGCAGTACCAGTTGGGCCAACATTCGTGGGTTGCTCACCAATAACATTGATAGCCTTCATTTATACGAGCAGGATGATTATACCGCTAAGAAGATAGATGTATGGGGCATTAGCGATAAGAACCTGTTTTTGGAAGCCAATAAAGTACTGGCCAAACAGGATAAGCCATTCTTTGCCGTTATTCAAACCGCAGATAACCACCGCCCTTATACGATACCCGAAGAAGATCAGGTAGAATTTAAAAAGGCAGATTACACCCACGATTCATTGGTTAAATACGGATTTGAATCGAACGATGAAATGAATGCCTTCCGCTATACTGATTTTGGGTATCGCAAATTCATTGAAGCGGCCCGCAAGGAAAAGTATTTCAATAATACGGTTTTTGTTTTTGTAGGTGACCATGGTATACCTGGTAATTCCGATGCATTATTCCCGCATGCCTGGGGCGCCCAGCGTTTAAATACCATGCACGTGCCTTTGTTATTTTTTGCACCAGGTATGCTGGCGCCGCAACGCATTCATACCATTAGCTCACAGGTTGATGTAATGCCTACCATTGCCGGCCTTAGCAATATTAATTATACAAACAGCACATTGGGTAAAGACCTGCTCGATTCTGCTACTACCGGTTTCGCCTTTGTGTTTGACCCCGATAACAGTATGACGGGTGTTGTAAAAGGAAATTATTTATACCGCAAACAACTGGTGACTAAAAAAGAAGAACTGGTTTCCATCATCAACAACGATCCTGTTCCTAACGATGCCGAACATGCTGCCATTATGCACGATATGGGTGTATTGACAGATGCGTTGCATGAAACTGCGAAGTATATGTTATTCCATAATAAAAAAGCTGGTAAGTAATTATCAGCTTTTCTTCTCTGCTATCATGATCATTCGGGGAGAATGTTTAACATCATATGCATTCAGGTGATAATCGCCGTATACTTCTTTTAACTGAAGATGGTAGTATGCGAACATATCGTTGAAATCGCCGAGGGAGAATTTAGATACCCGTTCAGTAAATTCCAGCGGTGCTTCCAGTGCCTCGTCTTCAATTTCTATCTTCTTGAAAAAATGCGTTTCATCGTACCATTTGGTTAGGTAATAAGTAACGTCATCAATCACTTTCTCCTGCTTGTGTACCAGGTGATCTTCGGCATAGTGAACATTCAGGTAATCTATCACCACTTTGCCTTGTGGTTTTAAAGCATTAGCAATTGTTCTGATGGCGTTGTAGTGTTCGCGTTCGGTTCTGAAATAACCAAAGCTGGTAAAGAAATTGAAAGCGTAGTCGAAGTAATTAATCCAGAAGGGCAGCCGCATGTCGTGTTCATAAAAATGCAGGTGACCGTTTTCCTGTGCTTTTGCAATGGCAATGCTGGCAGGGGCCAGGTCAATACCGGTAACATCAAAACCCTGTGCAGCCAGTATTTTTGAATGACGGCCACGACCGCAGGCAACATCGAGTAGCTTTGCCTGTTCGGGAACGCTCAGTTTATTCAGCAGCCTGGTAATGAATGCCGATGCTTCTTTTTCATCGTGTTCAAAATATAATTTGTGGTAGTAAGGGGAATTGAACCACTCTTTAAACCAGGTGCTGCTGTTGAACATGAATGCAGAAAATTTAAGCAAAAGTAGGGGAGTAATTCAACAAATTATCAGGCAGGTACAATGGTTTATATATTCCGCATGCATTTCTTACATGAAAAATTTAACCCATAATTAATTGAACCGGTGTTTTTTATTCATTGTTTTCCACATGTTATTCTTCATATTTAAAATGTCTTTAATTTTCGCTTATCTTCACTCCTCTGATCCCCCATCCTGTAAAATACCCTAATCTGGTAATCCCTGATAGCAGCCAAACACTTATTTTTGTAATTATTACTGATAAACCCTGTTTATTGTGGCATTGATTAAAAGCATATCTGGCATTCGTGGAACGATCGGAGGTAAAACCGGAGAAAATCTCACTCCCCTTGATGTGGTAAAATTTTCCGCCGCCTTTGGTAGTTGGATGCTTGAAAAAGGTTCAGGCAATAAGATTGTTATCGGCCGCGATGGCCGTATCAGCGGCGCTATGGTGCAGCAACTAGTAGTGAATACACTAACGGCGCTGGGCATAGATGTAGTTGATATCGGGCTTTCCACTACGCCTACGGTTGAGTTGGCTGTAGTATGGGAAAAAGCTGCCGGTGGTATTATTATTACCGCCAGCCATAATCCCAAAGAGTGGAATGCATTAAAGCTGTTGAATGAACGCGGCGAATTCATCAGCGCTGCCGATGGCGCGCTGGTGTTGGAAAAAGCCGAAAAAGAAGATTTCAATTTTGTTGCTGTTGATAAGCTGGGTTCTTATACTGAGAACGATACTTATTTACAAAAACACATCGATACAATTGTAAATTATCCGCTGGTTGATGTAGAAGGCATTCGCCTGAAAAATTATAAAGTGGTGGTTGATGTGGTAAACTCAACCGGCGCACTGGCCATTCCACCATTATTAAAGGCATTGGGTGTTGAAGACGTGATTGTGTTGAATGAAGAGATCACCGGTAAGTTTGCCCACAACCCTGAGCCATTACCAGAAAACCTCACCGCTTTAAGCTCTGCGGTGCGTAACCACAAAGCCGATATTGGTATTGCAGTTGACCCCGATGTTGACCGCTTGTGTTTTGTTTGTGAAGATGGCAGCATGTTTGGCGAAGAATACACCCTGGTGGCTGTGGCTGATTATGTGCTCAGCAAAAAAGTTGGTAACACCGTAAGCAACATGAGCAGCACCAAAGCATTGAAGGAGATCACCATTAAACATGGCGGACAATATTATCCTTCTGCAGTTGGTGAAGTGAATGTGGTAAATAAAATGAAGGAAATGGAAGCCGTAATAGGCGGTGAAGGCAACGGCGGCATCATTGTTCCCGATCTGCACTACGGCCGCGATGCGCTTATTGGCATTGGGTTGTTCCTGAGCTCACTGGCTACACATAAAAACGGCATCCGCTCATTTAGGGCACGCTACCCCGATTATTTTATTTCGAAGAATAAAATTGAGCTGCAAACCAGCATCGATGTAAAAGAGATCTTCGAAAAAATAAAGGTTAAATACAAGAACCAGCCCATCAATACCGAGGACGGTTTAAAGATAGAGTTCGACAGCGACTGGGTTCACCTACGCACCTCGAACACAGAACCTATTATTCGTATTTATGCAGAAAGCAGTTTTGAAACCACTGCCAATAATATAGCGCTCCGTTTAATGCACGACATCAAGGAGTTTATGTAAGAAGACCCTGAGCATCCTGAGCGTAGTTGAGGGATCGAAGGGGCTGCGGGAAACGCTGAACGAAGTCGAAGCGTTGTAATGAAAAGTCGATTGGTTTGCTAGTGTAATAAGCAATATAAATAATTCAAAAAACGGCCTTTCTTTTTAAATAATATCTGGCTAACCACCCTGATTATTGAACAATTACTGGATTGTGCGTGTTTTTGATAGGGTGGGTATAAATCAGTCTTATTAAAAGATATTTTATTGAATTTTGCTCCGCTCCGGCGGAGCTTTTTTATTTAAATATATAACTACATGTCGAACCAGTCTGTGCGTATTTATTTTGACAATGCAGCTACCACTTCCCTCGATCCGGTGGTGCTGGAAGCCATGATGCCCTATTTTACAGACAAGTTTGGTAATCCATCTTCTATTTATTCATATGGACGTGAAAGCCGCCTGGCGATCGAGAACGCCCGTAAATCGGTAGCGAAGATATTGAACGCCCATCCGGCCGAGATCTTCTTTACATCGGGTGGAACGGAAAGTTCCAATACGGCCATCACCGCCGCCATCCGCGACCTGGGCTGCCGGCACATTATTACCTCGCCTATTGAGCACCATGCTACTTCCCATACGGTTGAACACATGTTTCACAGCGGAGAAGCTGCTTTAAGCGAAGTAAAACTGTTACCCAATGGCCATATTGATATGGAAGACCTGGAGCGCCTGCTGTCTACCAGTTCTGAAAAATGCCTGGTTACCTTGATGCATGCCAATAATGAAATTGGCAATATGCTCGATATTCATGCAGTAGGCAACCTGTGCAAAATGTATGGCGCCATTTTCCATTCCGATACCGTGCAAACAGTAGGGCATTTCCCCTTCGACCTGCGCAATACACCCGTACATTTTATTACCGGCGCCGGCCATAAGTTTCATGGGCCTAAAGGCGTGGGTATCTTGTATATAAATGAAAATGTAAAAATAAAACCATACATCCACGGTGGTTCGCAGGAACGTAATATGCGGGCCGGTACCGAAAACCTGTATGGTATTGTAGGGTTTGCCAAAGCGCTGGAGCTGGCTACCGAACAATATGAAGAACATAGCAGCTACATAAAGGGATTGAAAATATATATGATGGAGAAGGTGAAGAATGCGGTGCGTGGTATCACCTTCAACGGCGACACCCTGGGCCGCAGCCTGTATACGGTACTGAGCGTTTCCTTTCCCAAAACCGAGAAGTCGGAGATGATTTTGTTTAACCTGGATATGAATAACATTTGCGCCAGCGGCGGAAGTGCCTGCACCAGCGGCGCCGACCAGGGTTCGCATGTGATACGGGCTATTAATAACAATCCTAACCAGGTAACGGTGCGTTTTTCATTCAGTAAACACAACACCAAAGAAGAGATTGATTTTGTAGTAGAGAAGCTGAAAGAAATGATTTAAGGCTTTTTTTGATTGACGAACAAATAAGAATTGACGGGTCGTACCGATTTATCGGAACGGCCCGCTTTTTTATATGCGGGAAAATCTTTTAACTTCCCGGTAAAATACGGCTTGTCATATGCATGTTATCATAGGCGTTGATATAGGAACATCAGGCACCAAAGCGATAGCGTTTACCAGCGAAGGAACGGTTACCGGTAACGCGTATGTGTCGTATAACCCGCTGATAGGGGCGCCCGGCTATCATGAGCTGGATCCCGAAGTGCTGTTCAATGCCGTTATAACCTGTATTCAACAGGTGGTAAAAGGCATTTCAGGTAATATAGCAGGCGTTAGTTTCAGCGCGGCCATGCACAGCCTGATTGCGGTAGATGTCAATGGCAATCCGCTTACCAATGTAATTACCTGGGCCGATGCCCGCAGTGCCGAATATGCCGAGGCATTAAAACAATCCCCTGCCGATAAAGATATTTATCGCCATACCGGAACCCCGGTTCATCCCATGTCGCCCTTGTGCAAGATCATGTGGTTGCGCAATAACCAGTCGCACATTTTTACGGTTACGCATAAGTTCATTTCCATCAAGGAGTTTATATTTTACCGGTTTTTCAACCAGTACCTGATCGATCATTCTATAGCCTCCGCCACCGGGTTATTTGATATTTATACAAAAACCTGGTATGCACCTGCGTTGCAGGCGGCCGGTATAACCAGCGATCAATTATCGCAACCGGTATCTGCTAACAATATTATAAAAGTGTTTAATGCGAAATATGTAAAGAAATTGGGTATAGATGACAACACTCCTTTTATTATTGGCGCCAGTGATGGCTGTTTGGCCAACCTGGGCAG